>JBEKHJ010000054.1:0-11251 GCA_050012335.1 Bathyarchaeia archaeon | reverse complement strand
CGGCGACGGTAACCGTTGGAACCTATCCTGTTGGTGTGGCTGTAACGCCCGACGGCGCATACGTCTATGTTACAAATGAAGGCGGCACTACGGTCTCGGTGATAAGCACGGCTACGAACACGGTGACGGCGACGGTAACCGTTGGCAGCGGTCCTGCTAATGTGGCTGTAACGCCCGACGGCGCATATGCCTATGTTGCAAATTACGGTAGCGATTCGGTCTCGGTGATAAGCACGGCTACGAACACGGTGACGGCGACGGTAACCGTTGGCAGCGGTCCTACTAATGTGGCTGTAACGCCCGACGGCGCATACGCCTATGTCACAAATGGCGTCAGCGATACGGTCTCGGTGATTAGCACGGCTACGAACACGGTGACGGCGACGGTAACCGTTGGAACCTATCCTGTTGGTGTGGCTGTAACGCCCGACGGCGCATACGTCTATGTTACAAATGAAGGCGGCACTACGGTCTCGGTGATAAGCACGGCTACGAACACGGTGACATCGACGGTAACCGTTGGCAGCAACCCTAAAGGTGTGGCTGTAACGCCCGACGGCGCATACGCCTATGTTACAAATTACGGTAGCGATTCGGTCTCGGTGATAAGCGTGCCCACGGACTGGCCCACATTCCAGCATGACACAGCACACACAGGCTACACCTCTGTTGAAGGGCCAACAACGACCCCAGTCCAACTGTGGCACGCCAGCCTTGATGCCTATATCCAGGACTGCTCACCTTCGGTCGCGGATGGCTTGGTTTTTATGGGCTGCCTATATGGTCACCTTTACGCTTTCAACGCAACCGACGGATCACAAAAATGGGCATTCTATGTTGGGGGTCAATATGACTTTCGTGGCACTCCCGCTGTCGCCTACGGCATGATATACGAAGGAAGTATGAATGGAACATTTTTCGCCTTCAACGAAACAACGGGCACAGTAGTCTGGACATACAGCGTTCAATATGGCTCATTTCCGTCCTCAGCAGTAGTGGCAGGCGGAGTGGTTTATGCAGGCGACTACAATGGCCTTTTGTATGCCTTCAACGCTACAACAGGCAACGTATTATGGACTTACCAGACTGGAGGCGAGATTTATGCTTCTCCGGCCGTTGCTAACGGAATGATTTATGTTGGTTGTTATTATGGTTCAGGCTCAGACACCAATTTTTACGCTATAAATACAACAGACCATAGTTTAATTTGGAGCTTTGCTGCACCCGCTTACATCCGTGGTTCCCCGACTGTGAGTAATGGCATGGTTTACTTTAGCGACACATGGAACGATACAATGTATGCCTGCAACGCTACTACAGGTCAATCAATCTGGACCTTTGCAGCAGGTGCGGAAATAGATTCAACTCCAGCCGTCGCCGGAGGGTTCCTATATTTCACTGCAGACGGCGTCTATGCTCTTAACGCTTCGACAGGGCAACAACTATGGAAGTTTGCGGTTTCCGGCTTTACTTCTTCGGTTTCTCCCACGCTTGCAGGTGATGTTCTAATTGCACAACTCAACGGCGGCGCAAATCCTCGCTTCGAGGCTATCAACGCAACTTCAGGCGCTGAGTTTTGGCATATTTTCGAAGGCTACTCATTGTACTCTGCAGTACCGATTGTAAATGGCACGATCTACGTGGTTCTGGGTTATCAATTGTGGGCCTATGCAGCGCCTCATGTCAACCTGCCGGTAGTAACTGTTTCTCCGTCAAGTTGGACTATGGATTATGGCCAATCAAAAATGTTCACCGCTAACCCAGGTGGAGGCTCAGGTACCTATTCAAGCTACGCGTGGTACGTTGACGGTGTACAACAGTCAGGCGTAACCAGCCAAACATTCATTTTCTCCCCCTCTGACACAGTCACGCACTCGATCACCGCAACCGTTACAGACAACACAGGCACAACTTCAGTTCAATCTTCAGCTGCATCTGTTACAGTGAATCCTGCCTTGGTTGCTCCAGTTATTTCTGTTGATAAGAGCGCGGTTGATAAGGGTCAGACCGCTCACTTTTCTATATCTACAGTTGCTTCGGGCGGTACAACATCTTACAGCTATATGTGGCTTCAGAAGGCTCCTGCAGGTTCGTTTGTTTCTACCGGTGTGTCTAGTCAGACTTTTGATTTTGCGCCTGACAGTTCGGCGGCTGTGGGGACTTGGAGTTTTGAGCTTCAAGTGACTGACAGTGCCAGTACCCCGGTTGTGGTTACATCTAATGTTGCTTCTATTACTGTGGCTGCTTCTCCGACTGTGACCATAGCTCCAACGGGGCCGTTTACGATGGATGTTGGTCAGTCTCAGACGTTTACTGCTACTCCTTCTGGTGGTTCAGGCACTATCCATTATCAGTGGTATGTAGGTGCTGGAATGGTGGGGACTGACAGCTCGACGTATTCGTATACTGCTGCGGGAACTTCGGCTTCTATTACTTGTAGAGTGACTGATAGTGCTTCTGTGCCGGTTACGTCTCCTGCCTCTAACGCTGTTACAATTACTGTGGCTGCTTCTCCGACTGTGACCATAGCTCCTGCTGGTCCGCTTACTTTAACTGTGGGTCAGGTTCAAGCGTTCACCGCAACGCCCAGTGGCGGTTCAGGCACGATTAATTATCAATGGTACCTGGACGGTGCTGCGGTTGGCTCTAACAGTGCAAGCTATTCTTACACTGCTGCAGGAACTTCGCATTCAGTTACTTGTAAGGTAACTGATAGCGCTTCTACTCCAGTTACTTCTCCAACTTCTAACGCTGTTTCAGTTACGGTGAATCCAACTCCAACACCAGCACCAACATCTTCGCCTACGCCAACGGCTACGCCTCAACCGCTAACTGCTACAGCCACATCATCATCGGGAACATCAGTAACAGTTACAGCTGGAAATTCAGTGACCTGCACGGCTACTGTTTCAGGTGGCACAGCGCCATACCATTACCAGTGGGTCGTGTATGTGTCCCCGAATAGTACAGTAAACAGCTATGTTACCGGGCAAACATCTGCTAAGCTGAACGTCTCACAGACAGTTCCTGGCACCTACATGTACTATCTGCTAGTATTTGATGCAAACGGGCAGGTTACAACCTCGAACAAGGTAACGTTGACGGTTACTCAATCGTCTCCAACGCCTACGCCTACACCGACACCTACGCCAACAACTACGCCAACTCCAACCGCAACTGCAGCAGCATTCGTTTTCAGTGCAGTTGACTGGCTCATAGTGGTCATCGTCATCATCATAGTGCTGTTCCTCATAATCCTCGCATGGTACAGACGCCGCCGCAATCTTACGGTGACGGTGCAAAACTCACAAACGCTATCGCCGATTTCTGGAGCAAATGTTTCAGCCAGCGGCCCGAAACCTTTGTCAGGCACTACTGGAAGCAATGGACAAATCGTTTTTAGCAACGTGCAATCAGGCAATTACACAATCAAAGCCAGCGCCACAGGGTACAATTCGTCAATACCAGTATCCGTTTCAGTGACAAATAAAACGAACTACGTTATTAAGCTGGACTCAATTGCGTCTAAGACGCAAGAAACTCAAACAAAGTGAAAGCACATCCCCTATTTCCCTTTTTTTAATTATTTTTAAAAGCACTCTACAAACTGTAAACTAAGTCAGATCTTTGCCCAAGACGCTGATTGTTACAAGGTGTTATGGCTGAGGCCAGCTTGGCTAAGAAGTGCGGTGAAGCTTCTGGGTTCGCCGTCTCTGAGCGCGGCTAAAACGCATTCATCAAAGAAGCCCATTTCAGGCTCCAATAAACAAAATCAGACGTATAACCATTTTTAACCATTTTCGGGACAAGCCAGCGCGCAATTAAATGTTATAAGAAACGAAACCTTACTAGAATTTATGGAAAAAACATTAAACGCCGCTGGCCATAAATGCCAAGCCTTATACTACACTGCGCCTGGCACTCCAATTGTTTTCCTGCACGGCTTATCGTATACAATAGATGTTTGGCAACGCATTGGCATAACGGAATTGTTAATTGAGAAGCGTGTGCCGTTTTTAGCTTTAGACATGCCTTACGGTTTAAGAAGCAAGTGCCAACCTAAAACACGAAATGCCGAAGCTAACTTGGCGGTTGCGGCGGAGGCAGTCCACAAAGTGTTCGGTTCAGCGGTGCCTGTTCTTGTCGGCGCCAGCATAGGCGGTCACATTGCATTGAGGTATGCGGCAAGGTTTCCTGTTAAGGGTTTGCTTTTGATTGCGCCTGCCAGAGCGCTTGAAGAAGATTTATTGCAGTCTTTTGGCAAGTTTAATTTTCCAGTTAGGATAATTTGGGGTTCACAAGACAACTTCATATCGGGGGAAGAAATGAGAACCCTAGCAGGCAAACTGCCTAACGCTAAACTCCTAGTCTACAATGGTGCAGGACATTCAGCGTATAAAGATCAGCCTGAACTGTTCAAGCGAGACTTGCTAGAACTTTACGCTATGGCAGAGCAAACCTGATTCAGGCTAAGGCAAAGGTTTTGCAGTTACAACATAATGATATTTTCCAGCTTCTTTAACGCTGTCAACCTGAAAGCCTGCATTTCGGATTAAATTTGATGCTTGCTCTTCGCTAAACCTTATTTTGACTGGCGGACCAAAAGGCATTTCTTGTTTTTTCCAGTCCAAATCAACCAGCCGACCATTGGACTTTAGCATTTGTTTGGCGTTTTGCAGCACTTCTGTTGGGTCTGCGAAATCATGCAGCACCATGCTATAGAAGACAAAATCAGCGCATTTGCTGCAGAAAACAGTTTCCTCAGCCGCGCCAACCTTAGCAGTGATGTTTTTCAAGCTTTCAGCTTTGGCTTTATGCTTGAGCCTTTCAATTGCTGAAGCGTCCATGTCCACGGCGTAAACTTTTCCTTTTTCGCCTACTTTTTTTGCCGCTAAAATGCTGAAGAAGCCGTCGCCGCAACCTATATCAGCGAATACCATGCCAGACCGTAAGTCTTGCAGTATAGCCTCTGGATTATACCAGACGCGCCTAGTTGCTTCATCGAGGGAGAAACCTCCATGGCATCCCATGCATTGAAAACCTGTTTATGGTTATGGCTGGAGGAGTTCTCGGATTTGTTTCTCATGTGTCTGCCGAGTAGTCAATGGGTAGATTTCGCGTTCGCACTCAAAGAACAAGGGGTCTTGACCGATTACTCTGGAGAGTTTCTCGTCTGAATCAACATTGACTATGAGCATGCTCCCCTGCTGTCCAATAAGGTGATAGTCAACTTCAAGCGTTTTTTCCTTTTCCAACTTGTCAAAATATTTGAATTGCAACGGAAGAAGTTTAGCCCATTTCTCTATCGGAACTTCACGTTTAACTTTTTGAATGATTAAAAACTTCATAGTTATCATTAAGAAGAGTGCGTGCTTTGGGTATAAAATCTTTCTTTTAAAGAAAAAAAATGATATTTCAAAAAATTAAGAAAAAAACTCGGCATCGCATTCGATTGAAGCGCTTATTCTTTCTTTTCTCCGCCGTGTCCCTTCCACATTTCCTGCATCCTCATAGGCATCTTAGACATCGCATCTTTAGCTAAATCTATTAGCTCCTCGTTTACTTCAACCTCTATTGTTATCTTCAATTTGCCTTTCTTTTCTGCCATTTCAGTCATGGAACCACCTCCTGAAACGTTTTAATTGGCTGGGAAATAAGTTACCGAGAAGATGAATCGCCTGCAGGCCAGTCAAATCCGAATTGATTTCGATGCGGTAATGGAACTTTCCCAAACGTTTAGTTCTAGTTTTATAATTCCCGATTGCACCCGCTTCCTTGAACCTATGCAGTTGTTGATTCATCAATACCGTAATAGCTGTCGGCGCCAAAGGTTCAAAAGCAAAAGCAACTCGTAAAAGAACACGAATAACGCTTCCAATGAGCGATTCAGATATCGATTCTTCCTGAGTCATTTTCATCCTTCACATGAGTTTGACAAATCTTTCTTCGCTCCTGTTCAGCGTTAACAAGAGCTTAATTAATTAATAATGCGTGTTTCTTTAAGGTTGTGTGGCTGTCATTACCCAACAACAAAGGCTAAAACCAATGTCGCTTGAAGAATTAAACTATCAAATCTACGGTTGCAGAAAATGCAGGCTCTGGCAAGGAGCAAAACACGGTGTCCCAGGTGAAGGACCACTAAACTCCAAGGTCATGATGGTAGGGCAGAACCCAGGAGAAATAGAAGATGAAACTGGCAAGCCTTTTGTTGGTAGAGCAGGAAAATTCTTGACCAAGGTGCTCGCTGAAAATGGCATAAAACGCGAAGAACTCTTCATAACCAACATCGTAAAGCACATTTCTCCCCAGAACCGAAAACCCTTCGCTGACGAAATAGCGGCATGCGTACCCTACTTAACCATGCAAATCAACGTCATTAAACCAAAAATAATCGTACTGTTAGGTGCAACCGCAAAAGAAACTCCACGCTTAGAAGGCATAGAGTACATTGAAGTTATTCATCCTTCAGCAGCCATGCGCTTTGGTAAAATGAGAGCAAAGTTCCAAAAACAAATCGCTGAATTAGCAAAACGAATCGCAACAATTAACACTTGAACTTATAAGAAACAAGTAGGGGACAGCGGCTTAAAAAAGATAAAAGCCTGCCATTTTTGGGCATAGTGCCAGCTGCCTTCAAAGGTTTCCATGAGCAGTTACAACTAACCTGCCTAATAATTCAACCTTCAAAAAAAGAGGCAAGACTACAGAATTTTCCAAGCACAGAACAAAAAGTGCAATCAAACGAACCTCAACCAATAGAATGAAAAGAAATACTTATTCTGGATTTGAAACTTTTATATATTGCAGATGCTAATTCAATGTTGAGTGTCATGGCTGAAGTTTGTTCAACATGCGGGCTTCCAAAGGACTTATGCGTTTGTGGCGAAATAGAAAAAGAGCAACAGAGAATTCGCATTAGGCTTGAAACAAGAAAATTCGGCAGACCAACCACCATAATCGACGGCATGGACGATAAAAACGCGAACTTACCAAGTGTCGCACAAAAACTCAAAACATACTGCGCTTGCGGTGGAACCAGCAAAAACGGCAAAATTATGCTGCAGGGAGACCACCGAGACAGAGTACGCGAATTCTTAGTCAAAATAGGTTATCCGGCAGAAAACATCGAATTACAATAAACGCAGGTCAAAAGGCAAAGGCGCAACTTGATGAAAAAACTAGACGATATTCGCGAAGTATTGAAAACCGTAAAACATGGAAAACCAACGCAGATTTACTGTCCAAGATGTTGTAGCCCAAAAATACATTTAACAAGCGGTTTAGCTATTTTTTTAACGCCTAAGCAATACTATTGTGAAGACTGCGGTTACGTTGGTATGGTAGTTATGGAACTTGAAAAAGAAAAAGAAGAAACTGATGCTTGATTAAAAAATGCCCTAATCTGGCAATTCAAGATTTAATTGTTTCTTAAGCGTTTTGTAGCGGTTGCGTACAGTTACTTCAGTTACGCCAGCGGCTTCAGCGATATCCTTCTGCGTCTTTTTCTCGCCATTCTGCAAACAAGCAATGTAGAGGGCAGCAGCAGCTAAACCCATCGGATCTTTTCCAGCGGCAGCACGTTTGCGTCTTGCCTCTCTGAGAATTTGGATAGCTGCACCCTGAGTTTTTCCTGAAATCCCAGTTTTTTCCGCAATTTTAGACACGTAAGTCAACGGGTCAGCGATAGGCATGTGCACTTCAAGCTCACGCAACAATAGCCTGTAGCATCGTGCGACATCTTTCTTATCGACAAGGCTGGCTTCAGCAATTTCCCGCAATGTACGTGGTGTTCCGCTTCCACGGCAAGCAGCATAAAGCGCAGCAGCAGCGATAGCGGCAATTGATCTTCCTCGAACCAAGCCTTTGTCTAAGGCTTTACGGTAAACTACAGCGGCTTTCTCTTTGATTGGTGGTGGAATGTAGACTTTATCTGAAAGACGGTCGAGTTCTGCCATGGCTTGAGCAAGATTTCGGTCAATGGATGAGTGCACTCTGCTCCGTATTTGCCATTTCCGCAAACGCCACATTTGCAGCCTTGTGGACAATGGCAGTTTTCTTCCAAAGGCATCTCGATCCACTTGGCTAATGGCTGTGGATAAGCCTTTGTCATGAACAGAGTAAGATGTGGGAACCCCAACGCGGCTTCTTGACGCTTTTTCCTCTTGGGTAAAAGCGCGCCATTCTGGTCCTTTATCCATCATTTGCTCGTACAGGACCAGCCCGCAGTCGCCGCATACGGTTTCTCCAGTGTCGTAATCGTGAACTAGGTTTTCGCTACCGCACTCTGCGCACTTGTCTGCCAAGCGCGTTTGTGTTTTAGTTTCTTTTTTGCTCAATCTTATCTACTCCATTCAACATGCGTAGAACCGTCACCATATGCCAATCTGGCTAGAAAATAGTACATTCGGCCCGCGCAAACTAAACGAAGGAACGCTACTACTATTTAAGCTTTGTGGTTTTAATAAAGCTATTGCACATATAACCTTAGAATTATAAGCATAGAGTAATTTTGCTAATGGAAAATAACGTAAAAAAATGTCAACAGAAAAAACAAATACGCCAACGCCAACCTTGCATGAAGAACGCTTATTAGGATAAGAAATGTCCTAAAACTCAAGCGCCAGCCATGAAGCCCGGTGGTGTAGTGGTCAAGCATAGCGGGCTTTGGACCCGCCGACGAGAGTTCGAATCTCTCCCGGGCTACTTTGCCAAGAGCGAGTTTATGCTAATTTGCTTGGTGTTGATTTTCTTTGCTTTTTCGCTCTGTTGGTTTGTCAAGTCTGATATTCTAGGGTTGAGGTTTTTTAGGCTAGATTTTAGTCAAGACTATTGCTGCGTACTTAGTTGTGCAGAAATGTTAAATGGCACCGAAACAACATTCACCATTTGACAAACAGGTGCCGAAACAACATTCGCCGTTAGTCAAAAACCTCAAAAGCAAAAACTGTCAACGCCCAATGCCGTCCACGTTTCTTTAGCAACTTGTCTCCGAGACCTAATTTCGTATAAATTCATGCGTAGGCGCCGTCTCTCTTAGGCTACTTTGTTCAGGAGTAAATGAATCCTAATTCACTGATGGTTTTTTGGCTTGTTCTTGAACTTTTTCAACCATGACGACCAGGCCGTTCAAAGCTTTAACGCTGACTTGCTCGCCTTTTTCGATGTCTCCAGATAGCGATTCAGCACGCCAGATTTCCCCCATTACCCTGACTTCTCCTTTAGGCTTCAGGTCAGTAACAGCCGTGCCTGTTTTGCCTATCATGGCTTCGGGACCCGTGAGTTTGGAACGCCGCCTGATTGGTCCGATCACCCACCTGATGTACAAGCCAATGATTACTCCAAATACTACAAGCAAGCTAAGCTCAATTTCCGCCAGCTCCGTTATCGGCGAAGGCGAATACTGCAACCCTAATGAAAGATAGTAAATGCCGAAGGCACCCAGCACTACTCCTGCCATAAGCGCGAACCCGTGTCCCAGCTTCAACTCCGCGACAATCAGCGCTGCAGCCACGACCAGTATTACGATGCCGAGCAGCGAGGCACCAATTATCTCCGCTCCCACTAAGCCCGCGACAATAGCGATAACACCTAAAATGGTCAGCACGATGGTTGGGTGGTAAACGTCCAGCACGACTGCGATGATTCCCACGAGGAAGAGAATGCCATCGAGTATGGCGTTGCTTAAGGCGCTGATTATTTGCTCGTAGAGGTCTTCACTCAGAGACACCTGAGGGTTTCCAGACAAGCCCAGCTGGTTAAGCGCGTCGGATAACGAGTTTGCTGTGCCATCGGCAACGTGAACCGCCACTGCCTCATTGGCTGAAAATGCTTGATCAGATTGAACCATGTAGAAAACTGCGGTGGTGTTGCGTCCCCAATTCTCCGCAAGACTCGTGAGATAATCCAGCATTGCAGCTTGAGTGTGATTCTGCTCCAGCTCTGTGCCGCCGACTACGATGGGTGTGCTTGGACCAATTTCTGAGCCTGGCGCCATGAGAATCCTGTTTGTTGCCATGGCTATGTAGCTGCCAGCGGAAGCGCCTAAACCATTGGTCACGATAAACGTGTATGTTGGAATGCCTGATTGATTCGCCGCCGTGATGGAGGATACGATGGAGAGCATGTCGCCGAGGCTCCCGCCAGGCGTATTCATCTCTATAACTATTGCCGCTGCATTTTCGTTTTGGGCAGTGGCGACGACACGGGACATGAAAGCGGCTGAACCAGGATCTACCGGAACGCTAAAATCCGCTATGACAACGGCATTTCCAGATGCTACTGGTTGGGTGGATGCAGCTGCAGAAGAACCTACGAAACTGCTCACTACAAGCAAAAACAGCACTGCAACAAGTAAACCTAAGATGATTGAGACGCGGAAAACTTTTCCTTTTAACTTTAGCAATTTTCTTCTATTCTTGGCTATTCAGCAGGCTACCTATAAGCTTTAGCATAACTAGACGGCAATTGTGTTAGCTGGCATTATAACGAAGCTGCTTGTGCCAACTCTAAAAATAGCTCTTTTTACTCGCTAAATTGTCTACCTAAAACTTTACCTACCGAGTAATCTCAAACTGCACAACAGCGGTAACTAAAATTAACAGTTCACTATGTGTAATCGCCGCTACATTAAATTATACATAAACTATACTTAACAATTCCTAAAGTAAACATCAAAAGCACGAGTTTAATTTTTTCCTTAAATTCACACCTTCTCGATTGCCCAAGAAATTAGCTTTTTACGTGCACTTTCTTGCGCCAAACGAAAATTGCAACAATAGCCACCAAGGCTACGATTACCGCAACTATAAGTGCATAAAACACGGTGGAATCCAATCCCAGAATTTGCGGCTGCCAAATGTTAGTTCCGCTCGTCTTTGTGAAAAGCGTAAAGCTTGGAAATGAAGTGGTTGCACCGACAAGAATGCCTGTTTGCCTGTCCCAGTAATAGATGGTCTGGTTTGAAGTAGCTGAGACAACGGTTCGCATTGCGCCTCCAACCTCTTGTTGCCAAACGCTTGTTATGGTTATGTTGCCTTGGTATTCACTGTAGAATTGGTCGCCAATGTTGAGGTTTGCAGGCACAAAGAAGCCGTCTCCGATGGCGCCTGTCGCCAGGTTGAGGAGTACTTTGGGTTCTGGATATAGCGTTCCGTTTGCATATCGAGTTTGAACGCTTACGTTTATGGCTTCGCCTTGAACGGCGGTGACGTCCATTCTTGCCCACGTTATGTTGAAGTCTGGGGTTGGATTG
>JBEKHJ010000053.1:0-11805 GCA_050012335.1 Bathyarchaeia archaeon | reverse complement strand
CAAAGAAATCACTGCGTCATCAGCGATTTTATCGTTTAAAACTTTGATTATGTATTGAGGTCTAATCGGCTTCATATTTGCGTCGGCTTCTTTTTCCAGTTGGTTTAGCCATTCCTGCTTTAACCTTGCAATCTCAGCCAAATATTCCGCGTTCTGTTTCTCCTGAACTTTCTCTGTCAACTTTGGAATTAGCACTGCACTGTTGCCAACCAATCCTACCTCGACAGGGTATCTTCGCGCAATCATAAGCGGATTAATATCAATCTGCACAGTCTTCTTTTGTGGAATCTGCGACAAATCAGAAAACGAAGAACCAATAGCTATAAGCAAATCCGCTTTTTGCATAAGCTCCGCCGAGGCAGTTGAACCAATGCCACCATGGCAACCAACATACAACGATTCATGCTCATCAACAACGCCTTTAGCCCTGAAAGTTGCAATAATCGGCGCACTAATTTTCGACGCCAGCTTTAACAGCTTATTGCCTTGCCCTCTCGCTCCGAAACCAGCAAGAATCACGGGTCTAACCGCTTGGTCAACAACCTTCGCTGCCTTCTCGACCACCCATTCTTCCTGTCCATAAGCAAGGTTAGGCATTCTGCCCTCAAACGGCAAAATCTCCGCTTCATAAGGCAACTTCTGCACGTCATTAGGAATCCCAATATGCGAAACACCCTGATCCAAGAGCGCATGCTTAATTGCCAAAGTAGCCAGCATAGTAGTCTGGTCCTCAGACATCAAAATCTTGTTAAAAACGCAAATTGGCTCAAAAAAAGAGTACTGATCAATCTCCTGAGTTGAACCGGGACCAATCAGTTGCCTAGCCACCAACCCAGTCAACGCCAAAACTGGCGAATGATCTAACTTCGCATCATACAAGCCAGTGGCCAAGTTCGTTGCTCCTGGACCAGAAACACCTAAACAAGCAGCAACGTGTCCAGTCAATTTCCCATAAGCTGAAGCCATAAACGCAGCAGTCTGCTCATGCCGAACCTGCAAGTACTTGACTTTGCCATTGGTTTTTCGTATGGCATCCACAACGCCTAAGGTTGAGGTTCCGGGAATACCGAAAACGTATTGGACACCCCACTCAGCGATTTGGTTTATTAGAACTTCTGAAACTGTGTGTTCAACCTTTTTCTCTTCGGCTTGTTCAGTTAACAGCACAAAAGCTGTTTTAGGTGCTCCGCAAACTGGACAAACCCATTCTTTAGGCAAATCACTAAACTTCTTTCCTTCTTTTGCTTCATCATAAACGTAATTGCAAACTGTGCACCTGTACCTTGCCAAAATCTGCACCTTCAAAAAACTGCTAATATTAACTAAAACGCCTTCAGCCTTATCTGTTTATTGGAAAATAAAAACAAGTCAAGACAAAACTAAAACAAAATCTTAAATTCAACAAAGACTCAAATGCTCAATAAATAGGGAGTCAGAAAAATGAGAAAAATCTTTAAAATCGCTGGAGCAATAATCGCCATACTGATAATTGCGCTAGTTATCGTTTTTGCTTTAGCAGCATTGGATGTGGGTAGCTACTCTTCCGACGCCAACAGTTCTCAAACATTGCCAGCTAAAGGTACAATGGTTGGAAACGCACTGGTCGTGTTTGACCCAGGTATGAGCGGTAATGCAAAGAACGTTGCAACCGCTGTTGCTAGTAGCTTACAGGATAATGGGTACCAAGTATGCTTGGCAGGCATAAGAAGTCAAGCTGCCGCTAACTATTCCGCATATAATGTAATTGTTACCGGTGGTCCATGCTACATGGGAAAAATTGCCAGCTCCGTGCAGAACTACCTAAAAACCTTTAATCCTCCACAAAACACGACGGTTGGTGCATTCGGCATCGGAGTTCTTCCACCTGACGGTAACACAACCCAAGTAATTGCAAAAGAGGTTGCGCCACTCCCAAACGGCAGCGCTGTAACGATTAAAGCGGCAATGAAAATTGTCACGGGCGAAGATATTAACGAAAAAAGCACAAACTTCGTCAATGAACTACTGAAAGTCTACGGTTTACCTGTGCCTTAACTCTTTAAGAGAATATATGTCAGGTTCTTTTTCAAGACCATATTTACTTGGGAACCTGCTGGTCAACCAAAGACTATCTAAAAATCGAACAATTCATAAACCGCCCTAATCCACTATTCACTTAAAAGAGATGCACATTATGGAGAACTGGGATGTCATAATAATCGGTGCTGGTTCCGCTGGTTTGGCAGCTGGAATTTACGCTGTCCGAAGCGGACTAAAAACTTTAATTTTAGATGAGAAGTTTGCTGGAGGAACAATCTCTGATGCTCCAACAGTGGTGAATTATCCAGGGTTTGCAGAGATTAGCGGTGGAGAACTTGCGGAAAAAATGACTTCGCACTGCAGAAAACTTGGCGCAGCCATTCACGAATTGGAACCTGTAACTGAATTGGAGCTTATGGGTGAAAAGA
This sequence comes from Bathyarchaeia archaeon, assembly GCA_050012335.1. GTDB lineage: Archaea > Thermoproteota > Bathyarchaeia > Bathyarchaeales > Bathycorpusculaceae > Bathycorpusculum. The sequence continues at coordinate 9,358 of JBEKHJ010000053.1, read as the reverse complement.
AAATTGTTAAAACTTCAAGAGCAACTTACGAAGCTAAAGCAGTAATATTTTCCACTGGCTCACATTACAAGGAAATCGGCGTAAAAGGCGAAAAAGAATTCCGCGGCAAAGGTGTAAGTTACTGTGGCGTGTGTGATGGACCATTTTTCAAAGGCAAACGGGTGCTTGTTATTGGCGGTGGGAATACGGCGGCTACCACCATAATTTATCTTTCAGGCATTGCCTCTGAAGTTGTTGTGGTTCATAGAAAAAGCGGTTTCCGCGCTGAAGAATCTTTAGTGGCAGATATTTCCTCAAGACAGACTGTTAGGGTCTTGTGGAATACGGAAGTTCAAGAAATCAAAGGCAACAAACAAGTAACCCAAGTCACTTTGATCGATAACACAACAGGAAAAACAAGCGAACTAGCAGTTGACGCAGTTTTCGTTCAAATCGGCGAAGCACCCAACAGCCAATTAGCCAAAGCTTGTGGTGTCGAAACAGACGAGCATGGATACATCAAAATTGACATTCGCCAACGGACCAATCTTCCAGGAGTTTTCGCCGCTGGAGACGTAACAAACCATCCAGTCAAGCAAGTTGGGACAGCTGTTGGACAAGGTATCACTGCAGCCCTTGAAGCTTACAGTTTCATTAGACGACCATATTACAGAAAATAGAGCGAAAGGATTATATCTAGTTCTGGTGGCGATTTCACCCGCGCTCTTTCTCTCTTTTTCTTTTTGATAGCTATAATTTGGACAGGGGATTTGAACCCTCACCAAAGTGGAGATATCAACCGCAAAACTACCTTCGAAAAAGCAAGCAAAGACATTGATAACTATTACAAGTTAGTTGGAAAAATGGAAAGACAGCGAAGGCAAAGAATATTGGGATTACAAGACGCCGCCATAATTGTTATAATATCAGTTGTCCTTTCAACTATTGTTCAACATTTCATTTAAGTAGAGAGGCTGGCGCCGTTTTCTTTTTTCATGTGCAATCACTTGGGGCTCGTGCATATGGTTCGGATCGCTTAAAAGGAAAGCGAACAAACTACCCAGCTGAGCAGTGGAGAGGTAAGTGAAAGTGAATATTTCCGCTAAAAAAAGACAATGAGGGATTAGTGACATCTTAGAGCATTTAGGGTTTACTGAGACTCTGGAACATTTTTAAGGAGAAAAGAATGCAAATGCTATTCCCGATGACTATTGTTAATTTTACCAGAGCCTTCTCAGCCCTTATCTCTTCTCCATTGTTTTTTAAGACTAAAAAAGGGGGAAATGTTGTTTTTGGTTGCGAGGTTTTTATGGTCGCTTTCTGAGCATCAGCATAGTCAAAGCGCCGACTATGAGTATTACAACTATTATTGCGGCTGCTGCTACGCCAATGTACATTTCAGTGGGTGGCAAAGTAACTACTGGATATGGAGATGCTGTTGCCGATGGTTCTGTTACGGACATGGCAGTCTCTGAATATGAGGAGTAGTAGGATTCAGTTCCTCCGAATGTGGTCCTGATGGTATATTCGCCTGGGACGTTTGGAGGTGTCCACTCGTAGCTGTATAAGCCGCTGGTGTCGCTTGTGGCGTTGCCTATGTGGATGTAGTTGCCGTTTGGATCAACAGCATCGATCGATACTGGAACACCGGTTGCGTTAGTTGGTATTGGCTTCTGCATATACTCGTATTCCATCCATTGAGTCATGCTTGCATCAGCTATGGCGGGAGTGCCTGTCGCGCCTGGAGACTGATCCGTGACTGTACCCATAATTGTCACGCTTTGACCTGCCGTTACACCTGTCAGTGGTGCTGAGACTGTGGTGGCGGTTTGGCCCTTCCCAAAGCAGTATATGCGACAATCATATGCATTGAGTGTTAGAAGGTAGCCGTCCGCGACAACCGGATTCGCCATCAATCCCAATATATTCCATACCAACTGTCCTGTTGTAGCATTAATGACGTATAGTTTCCACCCCATCCACGTGGGTTCATCGAGCTGGTGTTCACTTGTGGGTGCGATAACCTTTCCGTCCGCAACAGTAAACCCATTAGGACTCTGGTAGAAAGGCCACTCACCGTAGGGAGTTGCAAATCCGCTGCTTCCACTGTAGTACGTCCACAAGAGTGTTCCGTTATTAATATCATACGCACGCACCTTTCCGTCGTAGGCCATTGTGTAGAAGTTGCCGTAAGCGCCAATGCCTCCACCGCCATACATACCATAAGCATCATCATAGGGCGCAGTTGGTCCCCATAACTGCTTCCCTGTATAGGCATCGTAGCCATACCATTGCATAGTCTCTTTTGCGAATCGGACGAAGACTCCATCGGTCATAGGTCCGGCTGTCTGGGCGCCCGTACTCCCTGCGTCGACCGTTACGTTTTCAACCCAAAGCTGTTGCCCTTCTTGTCCTGGCTTCAGGCTATAAGCCGCATACGTTACGTATCCGCCACTTTGCACCGTACTCAGACCCTGAGTATTAGCTATTATAATATCAGATCCAATGTCGACAATACTTTGCGACATGCCCACGTTCGGTATTGTCACGTTCCATTGTACTCCTTTTCTCCAGTCAAGTACCGATCCATAAACAGGTCTCCATTGTGTAGCTGCGTAGCTTCCAGGTGCTGCAGTGGTGAGAGCTAAAGTTGAGTTCCACATAGCCAACCACTTGTTCGCTCCGTTAAGTATGTAAACTAACATATCCCCGTGTGTGTCGTACATAACCTTACCCGGGGCGGTTGCATTCACAAGGTCCAACCAGTGGATGCCTGTGTATGCGTCATACATCTTATACGTAGTCCCAGTTTGCCATAAGTACGGCCAGCCTCCGTATTCGGTGGGTGATTCCTCCATGTATACTTGACCATATGTTATCTGCTGACCTATTCCGTTCGTTGTCTCGTTATTCCGCCACAGCGTTTCTCCGGTACGTAAATCGACGCAAACGAATCCCGGTGGGTACGGATAAAGCCCAGTCCCACCCGGAGTTGACATCCAGTCATTGTAATAGAGTAGTCCGTTTATGATAACTGGGGGTCTAAAACTGGCTTCATATTGTCCAGTGTAGTAGATACTAGCGTTGAACTCTCCTCCGATGAGGCCTCCGATACCTGTCTCCTTTGTCCACACTATATGAGCGGTGTTTGGCACTGTCGTGTATGGGTTGAACCTATCGATGGGACTGTAACTATCTTGCAACCAATTTCCTGAGATCGAAGACCATAGTGTATTCTCTCCTTCTATTGGACGCGTCCAGTAATCGGTTGGAAGCGGAGCTTGTGGCCACCACTGTAGTGGTTCTTGCTGTACGGTAATGTTCACTATTGGGCTGACGCTGGGCTTATACCACCTATAATATGTAGTGGTGTTTATCCACTGTCCAGGGAAGCTAAACTGAAAATAATATTGACCGGCACTGTCGGGCACGTACCGAGCCGTAGCCGTTGCAGACGCATCGGCCTGGTACGGTCCCAGAGTTGTGTTGGTTCCGTCGGGCTTTGTTATTGTTAGTATATAATTCTGCCAGTGGTCACCAAGACTACCAGATGCTGTTGGCGTGGGCTTATCAAGCCACATGACACTCGTCAAAGTTTGACTAACACCTACAGGGTTAGGTGTAACACTGAGGAAGGCATATGTATTATATGTTTCCGCCGAACTAACGGTTGGTAAAAGTATCGAAGCTGACATTGAAAGCATTAAGAATATCGCAATCGCAATAGCTGCAGTTTTGTTTTTAGCAAATTTCATGTATTTTTCTTCTCCTTTTTGTTTTGGAACATAAAGCGTATCCACTCGTTTATCTATATAATATTTTCCCTTTTTCAAATGTATAAGGCAACAAAACACTACATATCTCTAATTTATTTGCTAAATGTGTACATAAACTTAATAGAACGAGGAGGATGCGGGTTCTGTTTGCATTGTTGTTCTTTTCTTAGCGCGCTCTTTCTGCTTCCTGAATAGAACTAGCATATTTGCAAAGAGGCTTCCTCCTAAGGCCCTTTGTGCGGCGGAAAAGAACCTCCTGGCTTTTTTAGTTATTCAGGGTTTATTGCTTGAAATTCTAAACCTTCTAGAGTCAACACAAAAGTAGCAAGTCAGATTTGAAGTGCATGACCACAAGCATTTAGTCTGATTGACTACGCAAAAGCATCCTTGAAAAAAAATAACTTTCTCATTTGATCTAGCTTTGATTAAACATAATCTAAATTGTTGCGGTGGGACCGCTAGAATTTGAACCCAGATTGGTTGGTGGATTCGTCCAGCGCGCCCTAATTCTTTATTAGAGGAGTGATGCGAAGGAGTTTGCAGGCCATGCTGGGAATGGTTCGTTTATGGAGAAATCTATTTGTTCTATTCCCTCGATCGCACGTATTTCTTTATCCAATCTTATGAGTGATCTAAAATCTTCTAATGCAGCTATGGCAAATAAATCGTAAGATCCAATAACTCTAATAAATACTATTATGTTTGGCATTTGAAGTATTTTGTTGGCAATCTCTTGCATCTTGCTCCTTTCACCTTTCACGAAAATTGATGCTATAGCGTTGTATCCGAGTTTTTTGAGGTCAAGAGTTATGGTGGAGTGAGTTAGCAGATTTTCTCTAAGCTTCTTGTATCTTTGAATCACTTTTTTGGTTGAAATATTGAGTTGCTTTGCAATCTTTCTGAACGATGTGCGCGAACTGTAAATGAGTATTTTTGCTATTTGCCGATCAACTTCATCGATTTTAATTTGTTCATTACTGATTGTGATTGGGGGTTGTTCAATTGTGTTTTCCTGTTTCTTGTTTTCCAAGGGCTTGATTTCTAAATTTTCCGGGCGGTCCATTCCCATTGGGGCGATCCAGATTAGAGGGTCCACCCGTTTGATGTGCGGGGTGGCGTCCAAACAGCGCAACACCGCAGCCCACTCCTCTGTGCTTTTCTTTGAAACTAAAAGTCCAATGTTGTATTTTCCCCAAGATTCCTTGGAGATGTACAATGTCGTCAATGTCACTTTTTTTTTCAGAAATTCTATGACTTCTTCATGATTCTCAGCAAAAGTGTTTATTCCTAGGTTTCCAACGCATATGTATCCCAAACTGTACGGGTTTACAAGCATGATTTCTCCATTGATGACGCCTACTTTTTTCAAGTGATTATATCGCATTCTCACAGCGCCAACGGAGATTTTGCACTCTTTGGCAATTTCAGTGAAGGGGGTGCGGGACTCTTTCAGAAGCATTTTCAAAATCCTAGCATCGATTAAATCGATGCTTATGCTCTCTTGCAACTTGATTCCTTCTTCTGATGTACTTTCTAAATCTCTTCTTGTCGTTCTAGTTAAAGTTTTGTTTGCACATTTAGCAAATAGAGCCAAGTTAATAATTACGCCTTGTATCTCCTGCCGATTCCTTCAAGAACGATTTCAGAGCCTTCAGCGTCAAAAAGCAAGGCGAATGCAGCAGAGCAGCATTATAAATTTAAGTTCAAATTTTCGCGTTGGCTAGCAACCAAAGTTACTTATAGCAATTATCTTCATAAAAACTAAAACATGACGAATCCTGAGCCTAATGTTGATAAGAGTTTTAAAAGACGCCTGTTTCTTCCATTATTGATCTTAAGCTTTTTTGCCATAAACACATTTGCTGTTGTTGTCAACACGCTCCTCGTGAACATTGCCGGATCATTTAATGTTTCTGTAGGAGCAGCAAGCCAGCTTCTTTCAGTCGGCCTGTTCGCGGGTCTTATCATTGGTATTGCAATGAGCTTTTTAGTCATCAAGTACAAACACAAATCATTATACGTTTTAGGTTTTGCATTTTTCACAGGCGGAATATTAGGTTCTTTTTTCGCTCCCAACTTTGCCTCAATGCTTATCTTCCAAGCCATCATGGCGATAGGCGGCGCAATGGTTGGCATCTTGGTTTTTACTTTGATCGGAGACGTGTTGCCCTTAAAACAAAAAGGAGGGGCAATCGGCTTAACGAAGGCGGCTTTGTTTGCAGCGTCAATCCTTGTACCACAAATATCTAGTGGCATCGCCAACATTGGAAGCTGGCGGTCAGTTCTGCTTTGGTTCATTTTCCCGGTCTCATTAGCCTGCTTGGTTCTAAGTTTGCTTGTTTTTCCTTCGAAACCTAACACACAAGGACTTACCATTAAACCTCAGTATCGGGAAGCCCTCAAGCAAATCTTCCTTAACAGATCCGCTATTGCGTGTATGGCAGGTTCTGCACTTCTCGCTATTATCGCGTTAGTGCCCGCCTATGCGGTCTCCTTTTACAGAATAGCCTTCCACGAACCCCTAAGTACAGCTGCTCTTTTCTCTTCAATCGCAGCCGTCGGCGGCGTGGTTGGAGCAGCACTGGCGGGAAGAATGGTTAATCGATTTGGAAGAAAACCTCTCACCCTCGTGACAGCGTTCGTTTGTGGTGTGTTGGCGGCAGTGTTCAGTTTTGTTCCCAATGTCTGGATTTCCGTTGCGCTTTGGGCCTTATGCACTGCGTCTGTCGGTATGAGTGATACTGCTCTTACAGGTTTGTCTCTTGAGCAAGTTCCAGGATTTAGGGGTTCAATGATGTCAGTGCAAGGCATGTTCCGAAATATTGGTCTCATTTTAGGAATAGTAATCAGTGGGATACTGCTTGACATATACCTAAACAACTTCTATTTGCTGATGGTCATCTATGGGACCTGCGGAATAGCTGCGGCACCAATTCTTCTTCTAGCAAAAGACTCATGCAAAACCGAACCCATCCAATAAAACTCAACCTGTTTCAAAAGGAGGTCACATGCTTAACCACACTGTTCTATGGTCAACCAGTCCCTGTTTAACAGCAATATATCAAGACTATTTTAAATTAAAATGGAATTCAGCAACAAAATGTTGCTGACACAAGAAACATCAAATGGGGACACAGTCTTAGAAGCTTCTATGGTTCGGCGAAATAAGAGTTATCGGCTTTACTAGAGAGGAGTCCGAATACGCTGGATCACAGAGACCCCAAAAGAAACCGAACTTCTGCCTAAAGTCCTTAAGAATTTCACCAAGAACCCAAACTTCAACCTGAGATTAATGTCTGACCTGCCGAAGGCAAAATTGGGAGTAACTGACAACAGAGAAATAGTAATCGATTCAAAGTCAAAGAAGGTAACCCCAAAAAATTAAGTCAAGAGCAGATTTGATTTTGAATTAACACTTATTTCTCATTTCAGCTCCATTTTTGGTTTCCCCCCTCAACATCAAAAGCCCTGCAGACAACGATTAATAACATTATTCTTGAAGATGCTTAAATCGCCAGTCTTTCTGGTGAAGCAGGATTCAGTTAGAGAATCTGAAAGAATAGGTCAAGAATAGGAAAAATCAAAATAATACTAAGAAAGCATTATGAAATTTGACGGCTTTCCGGTAGAAACGACAATCTTATCTTTCAAGCTGGCAAATGGTGTAGGCTGGTTGACCACTCATCGCCTCATCATCCAAAAGGAGACGCATAATCCACGCTTTAACATCATGGAGAGGCAAGACCCTGAAAAGTACCTTTTACGTGATTTTGAGAAGCCGAGATAAAAGGCGACCCGGAAATCCACGAATCGCAAAGATTCATTTTCACCTGATCCGCCACTGGTTCGGAACGATGGAATATCACAAGAAGCCTGACCCGGATTGCATTCGCTGTTTGCCACAAAAGTCTATCTAGTACCCAAATTTACATGAACATGGAGAAACTAGTGTTCGGCGAAGGTTCAAAGGATTACATTGTAAAAGTCTGCTCTACGATTGAGGGGCTGCAGAGTCTGCTGCAAGTCGGCTTCGAATACGTAACTGACTTTCAAGGGCAAAAAGTTCTGAGGAAGCGTAAGTGATGACATTGATGAAAATATATAGATATTTCAGAAACTTTAGAGAAAGGATTATATCATTCTAAAGCCCTTTTCATGCTTTCAAAAGCTTTAAGCTAGCATCTTAGCATGCTTACAGTTTAAAGTAGCAGCGGTGTATGAAAAGAGGTTTCAGAATGAGTGAAAAATGTCTCGCTGTAGTGGAAATCGATCAAGATTTATGTAGCCGGTGTTATGTTTGCCAATCAATTTGCCCTTATGAAGCAATAAAACGTGATTCAACCGGAAAAGTTGAAGTAAACACTCAAGACTGCCAAGTTTGCGGTATATGCTATAGTGCTTGTCCTGTTTCAGCAATTAAAACACAATATTACACTTACGATAATCTTTCAAACTACGTTAAACAGGCACGTGCAAAAGCCAAAGATGGCGATGACACGCTTGTTTTAATGTGTCGAGGAAACTCGCCTTCCACAGGCGAAGTTCAAGATATCCTTAAAGAGCAAGGGTTAAAAGTTGGCAAGTACGTTGCGTTGCGTTTGCCGTGTTCAGGTAGAGTTCCAACTGACTTTGTTTTTGATGCGCTTAATTCAGGCATTAAAAATATTGTTTCTGTTCAATGTGAAGATCCCTTCTGCCGCTATAAAGAAGGCACAAAAATAAGCACTCGAAGACTCGTTTTAGCCAGAAATGTCCTCAAACAATTAGGCTTCGATGAAAACGCGGTTAGAATAGTAAAGTTCTCCCGCAAAGCGGTTTATGATGTTCAAGAATGCGTGGGCTGTGACAAATGCATATTCATCTGTCCGTATAAAGCACTTGAGTTTGAATCGTTTGCTACTCCAAAAGTAAACGAAGAGAAATGCGTCGGCTGTGGTGCATGCCAACTGGTTTGTCCACATCACGCTATTCAAGTGAAAGGCTTCGAGTTTGAAAACGTAGTAAACCGTTATGGGAATTCAATTGCACAACTGAAAGCTAAAAACCACGGCCCAGCAGTTCTTGCGTTCGTTTGCCAATGGTCAGAATTCTCAGCCTTAGACAACCCTAACAGCGCGTTTGCAGGCAAAAACGTGTTAGCCCTTGAAGTTCCATGCTTCAAATCTTTAGATCCAGTTCATGTCGTCAACGCGTTAAACTGCGGTTTCGACGGTGTAATGGCAGTGGTCTGCTCAGCACAAGATTGCAAGCTTCAAGAAGGCAAAGACACTGCAGAGCGCAACTTGGGCGTGTTATTGAATGTGTTGAAAAAGAAGAATCTGCTTGACCGATTCGAACTTTATGAGGAGTCACCCAGAGTTGCTGGCGACTTCAATCAGAAACTGGATGCTTTCTATAAGAAAATTTCAGCGTTACCAAGACGTGAAATAGCTGTGGAGGCGAAAGCAAAACGTACAAAATAGTAACTAAAAAAGAACTTGCTCCAAAAATTAAGCTGTTTGAAGTTGAAGCTTCCGACATTGCAGCTAAATCGCAAGTTGGACAATTCGTAATAGTCATAAACGGCAAAGCAGGCGAGCGAATACCCCTGACAATCTGCGAAT
>JBEKHJ010000052.1:0-11978 GCA_050012335.1 Bathyarchaeia archaeon | reverse complement strand
AACGTCGATGTCGCTGTCCTTGTTCACGTCGCCTCTGGCTATGCTTCCATGCACAAGCGACTGCAAATGAAACACTTCTAACGCAGCCATAATTTCAGTTGCTTTGCTTCTGAGATCGTTTAGCAGCTGCCAGCGTGCACTAGTATATGTTACTTCCTTGTAATCTGAAGGTTTTGTTGGCTTAACAGCCATATTTATCAGCCATTTAATGAATTAGTAGCGGCATTGTTTATTTAGTTTAATCCACCAATCAAATGTTAAACCGTGAAAGCCAATGGATACGCCTGTCTGTAGCGCCTGCAAAACCAGAGAAGCCTTCTTCCACAGGCAATACTCAGGTGAAACGCTGTGCAAAAAATGCTTCACCCAATCCATCGAAGCAAAGGCGAGAGCAACCATGACGCGCTACCATATGCTGAGCTTTGATGACCATTTAGCAGTGGCAGTTTCAGGCGGCAAAGACAGCCTAAGTCTACTGCACATTTTGGCGAAGTTGAAGCGGTTTCGCCCAAAAACCACGCTTACTGCGGTAACGGTGGATGAGGGCATTAAAGGCTACAGGGATGAAGCCTTAGAAATTGCGGCTGCAAACTGCAAAAAACTTGAAATTCCCCATCACATAGTTTCGTTCAAAGAGCTTTACGGTTTCACGCTTGACGAGATAATATTTAAAGCACGCAGCAAAGGCGAAACAGAGTTAACTGCCTGCGCTTACTGTGGCGTCCTAAGGCGGAGAGCCATTAACGTTGGCGCCCGACAGGTTAAAGCAAACAAAGTTGCAACTGCACACACCTTAGACGACGAAGTGCAAACAATTCTCATGAATATTTTTCACGGAGACATCATGCGGTTGGCTAAGGAGAAACCAGTCACCAGCGAAGTGCACCCGCTTCTTGTTCAGAAGATTAAGCCTTTTTGCGAAATCCCAGAAAAAGAAAGCGCCCTATATGCTTATGTGAAAAAAATCTCCTTTCAGGATACGCCATGCCCCTACGCTTCTGAGGCATTACGCAATGATATTCGCGGGATGATTAACCGCATGGAAGCGAAGCATGCTGGAACAAAATTTACTGTTTTCAAAGCCATGGAACGCTTAAGACCAGCATTGGAGGAGACAGCGAAGAAGGAAAGCTTCAAAACATGCGTTGAATGCGGCGAACCATCAGCATTGGATTTATGCAAGACCTGCGAGATGCTGAGGCAAGTGCGTTAAGCTTTGCGGTTGAATCCCTGTTCACTTTTTAATTTGCGAAGCATTTTTGAGGCTTCAAACGCGTTGCTTGCTGAGGCTACCTTTTGCGCCCGCAACAAATCAACATGCGCGCCGCAGTAAGGACAAATTTTTGTCCTCTGCCCTTTAGCAGTTAACATTAAACCTGCACATTTTGTACATTTTACGATTAACGTTGCGCCCATTTCTGGTTTGCCTTCCGAAAGGCTTTTCCACACACAGGTTGATAACACTTTAGGGAAGAGAGCGAGCGACATGAGCATTGGACAAGAACAGCCGAAGTCTAGGGTACATTTGGTTGAGTTAGCGGTTCAGTACTTCAAAAAGGAAGGTTACAAAGTTATTAGTGAAAACGCAGTGCTTGAAGGCTACAGCGGCAATACCAGGCACTTTGACATCATCGTGCAGAAAGGCCGCTTGGAGCAGGGCGTTTGGGTCAGGGATTGGAATAGAACCATAGGCGTAAACTTAATCATCGGCTTGGACACGTCTTCTGAAGATGTTGGCTTAGGCAGCCCCATTATGGTTGGCGAGAAATTCAGTGACCACGCCAAATCATACTCGAACAGGCGCAAAATTACGTTGTTGACTAAGCAGAAATTAGGCAGTTTCCGATAGCTTTTAGGCTTTTAGGTACTGATCGGTTAAGCCTTCCCGTTCAAGCATGCCCAGCCAATCAACAATGCCACTGTAGCATTTCTTGCCATTTTCCAAAACATCCATGATTTCATTCGTGACTTCTTCAACCGTTCTGCCTGTCACATCTAACTCGCAAACCTTGCCCGACTGCGCCTGCACAGCTTCGATGAGGCAAACGTCGAGGATTTCAGCAGACAGGTTCTCCCAAAGCTTGGCGCCTTCAAAACCGCATTTCTCCATGAACCGTTTTAGTTCTTTGGGGTTTCGGCGCAAAACAAAGACGTTGGTGACTAGGTTTGCAGGGGTCACAGCGCTGGCATAATGCCCGTCGATGATGACGTTGGCTTTGTCTGTGGCGTTTATGGTTTGGGTGAGTTTTGTGCGCATTTTTTCTTCGTTGATTATGGTTGTTTTTCTTTGTTTGTCTTCGCCTGACGTTAAGCTGTAGGTTTTGGCGTAGTCTGTTAAGTTAATGTAGTGGGCATCGAGTTTGGCGGCGAGTTGTTTTGCTGTGGTTGTTTTTCCTGTGCATGGGGTGCCCGTTATGAGGATGACTCGTTTATTCATGGTAGTACTTGTTGTTAAGGAAAGTTTTATTCATTCCGCACGTTTAGTACCATCGTTAAAGTGCCCATACCAGAAAAATTGCTAAAAAACATTTTTTTCGGGAGCCGTTCAGTGGTGTTTTAAGTTGCTTTTGGCAAACAGCGGTTGATTTAGCGCTATTTCTAACGTCACGCATGATGTTGGGGACTCGTCACGCAACCACATAGAAACTTGTCACATATCAGAAATTCTTATTGCTTCCGATAGCGCATATAGGTGTGGGCTGGCGAGTTGGTGTGTGGCTTTCGGACCCAAAATTTGGGTCTGAGGAAACTCCGCCCACGTGTAGAATTGCAGTGCCCCAAGGGTACAGGGCGAGAGCCTTGGCTACGGAGCAGAAACGAAACGTCCAATTGGACTTGGCGATGAGACATTTGTGATGTCGAGTGTGCCAGTTTGGAAGCGGTGAAACGGCCGTCCTGCAAGTGGAAAGGGCAAACAGTCGCCGATGAGGAATCTACCTGAAGGCGCGGGTAGCCCGATTAGCCGAATGCCACAATAACAGAAGGCGGGTTACAACCAACACACCGCCCAATTTCCACTATACACCGCCTATCTTCGGGAGGAGGAGGATTCCAATACGCCACAACAATCGAAGGAATACAACTATTCAAAAAAGCGCAAATAGGGCGTCTCTCCCTATTTTTTATGCTTTATTCTAAGGCAAATGCCTTTTGTATTATTATCCCAAAGAAATAAATTAAACGCTTGGAAATCCTTTCAACTATTACTAGTTAATCTTACTAGTTAATCCTGTAATCCCATAAAAGTCCTTTAAAAACTCGTCTAATAGTTTTGTTTAGAAACTCACTATCCAAGAAAATATCAACCTCTCCCGTGAAAGTAGGATTGCTTACAAACCTAAATCTGTAGCTAACATACGCTCGGTGTATAACCGAAACATTCTTGTAGGAATGGCAAAAGTTGAAAAAACTTGCATTATGCACAAAAGTATTTCTCAATTCATACAGGAAATTGCCGAATTCATTCATGCTTTTTCTTAGTAACCGTTCATTGTTACTTATTGGACAATTATCCAAGCATCCATCAAAATGATACCCACCGCTTGCTCCACATAGCTTTTCATTGTAGCAGAACATCGGAACGTGATGCTTGCCATTATCATAATAAATAGAGCCTAAAAGCATCAACTTCTCGCTCTTTCTAAAGTACTTTGGGCTTGTAAAGAAATTCCTAAATTTCCTATTACAACCAAATTCTTCGTTATATTTATTCCAAAGCTTAAGCACTTTTGCCTTGCTACCTTGTAATTCATTTTTTACTATCCATTCCGAAAAGCTAAGGTATCGTCTGTCTGAAGTTAACTTTTCAATTAAAGATACAAACATTACAAGCTTAACCGAGTCTGCATCTATGTCGAGTAAGCCAAGAAAATATTGATTTAGGGTTAAAAATTCGTGGTATGCTTGCTTAGGATTCGTGTAATTTCTTTGAAATTTCAAAAAAAAGCTAAGGATTTCATCCTCTGAGTCATAAATTTTTTTGAAAAGAGGGAAAACGTTGACTATATTTAGCGCATATTCTTCCATGCATGGTAGCCATCCAAGTGGTTTGATAAAAATATCTGCCCCCCAATAATAATTAAATTTATTGCTGCAAGTAGTTAGGCGCTTGGTGCTTCGTTCCCATCGCTCCACGCTTACGCTTTCTTTTCAAAAGAAAGCTAGGCAAAGAAACGATTATTCCGTAACGATGCCCCAGACTCCAGAACCCCACACTCCTTAGGGGTTCTTACAAGCAATCGACACCTCAGGCAGTGGATGACCCCTCCTTAAAAGGCAACCCCCCCACAAGTAAGGGCTCTGTCGGTTGCACGATGCTCATTCTTTTTAAGAATAGGTTGTTAGTTGGATACTGCAATGAAAATTAGAGTGACGCATATCAGCCCCGCCATAAAATTAAACCAAAAAATCAAGCACTCACGACTCCTACACGAACAAATTTTTATTAGTTGACTAAAAAACGTCCTAAGTCTTTTAAGCGAACACTATTTACTAATCTGATATGGCATTAACAGAGAAAACAGGTTTCGATAAGAATATAGACGATTATCTTCAATCAACTAAAGCTGCACACACCCATGCAGGAAAGCTAATTGCCTTTTCGGAACTTATGAAATCGATATTTGGAGTTACAAGTTTTGAAATCGTTCAGAATGTTGAACAGTATGTGAGAACAGGCGGAATTATGGTTCTCAAAGGTCGATTGGATATGCAGCTTGGTCAGACCATATTGGAGTTCAAGATAGACCTTAATAAAGAACTTGAAACAGGCATTGAGGAAATAGAGCGATATTGTTCAATTCTCAAAGAGAATAAGAAAAAAGTAGCAGAGTGTATAATTACTGACGGAATACAATTCAAAGTTTATACTGTTCATGGAAAAGCTGTTCCAGTTAACGAAATAAACTTCCAAGAAGTTACTCCTGAAAAAGCCATTATGTTTTTGGATACTTTTCTTTTCAGCGAGAGAAAAACACCGACAGCCGAAGATTTGAATATGCGTTTTGGACCAGGTTCAGCGATATACGAAGAAATTGTCAGAGAGCTATCAATACTGTTCAAGGCAATAAAAGACCCTGTAAAATTTGAACTATGGGCAAAAAACATGCAATTAGTTTATGGCTCTACGCCTCCAGATGAGGCTTTTGTTTCGCACACTTATCTAATGATTTTGGTAAAATTATTACTCGCAAAGCGATTAAATAAGGATTCAAACTTGCCTGCACGAGAAGCACTTACAGGAAAGTTGCTAAGTTCACAGGGAATAAACATCATAGAGGATGATTTTTTCTCATGGGTTCTTAACCCATTATTTTGGTCTGAAGTTAAGGCACTATTGCAAACACTAACTGATGCATTTGATAGCTATGACCTTAATTCAGTAGATGAAGACATATTCAAAGAAATTTATCAAGAAATTGTAAAAAGAGCTGACCGACATAAGCTTGGTGAATATTACACGCCTGAATGGTTGGCAGAATTGACTCTTAATGAAGCAATTTCAAAAATAGACCCAACCAAAGAAAGAAAACATTATTCTATTCTTGACCCCGCGTGCGGTTCAGGCACTTTTCTAACAAACGCAATAAGTATGCTCAAAAAGAAAGGTTGCTCACTTGATGATATATTAGCTAACGTTTATGGTCTTGACCTTAACCCTTTGGCAGTTGCAATAGCGAGAGCAAACTATCTGCTTGCTTTGGGCAAATTGATTGAAACCAAAAAGACTGCTGTTTTTATTCCAGTTTTTATGGCAGATTCAATAAAACTCCCACAAACACGGAAAGAGCTCCATCATGGAAGTAGCATTTTAGTAATAGACGTTGACGAAAAAGTTCAACTTAGTCTTCCGCTGGAAATAGCTCTTGATGATAACAAACTAAAAAGTTTGTTAGTAGTTTTTACAGATGTTCTAACTGAATATAAGTCAGGAAAGCTCACAGCCAATCAGGTTGCAAAAACTTTTGAGAATTTATATCACGGAGAAAAACAAGATGTAGAAACTCTAAGAAACACTCTAACAACTATTGTTAAGCTTATCGACGCTAACAGAGATTCCGTTTGGGTTTTTATGCTCCGCAATATTTACGCACCATTGCGAATGATGCAAAAAAAGTTTGAATTGGTAATTGGAAACCCCCCTTGGATTTCCTTTAAGTATATAGAGAATCCCTTGTATCAAAATTTTGTTAAAAAAACGGTCTTCAAGTATTTACTCTTAAAGAAAAAACAAACGGACTTATTCACTCACATGGATACTTCTACGGTCTTCTACTCTGCAACAGCAGATGTTTACTTAGCAGACTCTGGAGTTATAGCTTTTGTCATGCCTAGAAGCATACTTACAGGTGCGAAACAGCACGAAGCATTTAAAAAACAAAGAAAGCCACAAATGAGAATTCTAAAAATATTGGATGTCGAAAAAGTTAATCCTCTCTTCAAAGTTGATTCTTGCGTTGTAATATCTCAGAAAGGAGTTCCAACTGCATATCCCGTGGAAACAGTAGCCTACAAAGCTACATTACCTGAGAAAAATATACGTTTAATAAAGGCTTTGAAATTCATTACTCCCGAAGAAACAACATATAGTCCAAATAAGGCAGAAAAAAAGTTTAGCCCTTATCATAATAAAGTTTTATCTGGAGCTAATATTTATCCGAGGACTTTTTGGTTCATTAATTTTGTATCAGGAAGTTTTGGGATAAATCCTGATGCGCCTTTAGTTGAGAGTTTAGTTTTGCCTGATGCAAAAGAGCCTTGGAAAAAAACCATCATAAAGAAAGAAGTGGAAAGCAGTTTTATTTTCGTGACCGTGACTGGAAAAAGATTGCTTCCATTTAAAATTCAGTTTCAGCCAGTTATACTTCCTATAAGAAAAGGAGACTTGAAATTTTCAATTTTGACCTCCCAAGAATTAAGGCAAGAAGGAAAATTAAGGATGGCAAATTGGTTGGATGAAGCTCAAGAAATATGGGAGTTGAAAGGAACAAAAACTGCATTAAAGAATTTTCCTAGAGTTATGGATTACGTTAACTATCATAACAAGCTAGCTCTTCAAAAACAAAACCTGCGATATTATGTAATACAGACGGCTTCTGGGTCGAATATTGCATCGGCTGTTATTGATACTCAGAAAATACCAAGACTCGAAATCGGAAAAATAGCGATAACTCCTCAAGGCTTTGTTGCTGATTATACAACATTTTGGTATGGCACAAATGATATTCTTGAGGCATACTACATCACTTCAATATTGAACTCTACTGCAATCGACTTAGTTATTAAAAAAGGACAACCAAAGGGGAAATTTGGTCCTCGCCACATTTGTCGTTTACCTTTTGAACAAAATATCCCTCTATTTGACCCAAAAAATGAGCTCCATAAGAAAATAGCATTAACGGGAATTCAAGCGTCTAAAGAGTCTATAATTGTAAAGAAAACATCGCGAACGAAAACTAAAACAGCGATTCCATCAATGAAAATTATTGACAAACTTGTTTACGAACTACTTACTGTTTAAACCAGCAGATTGAAAAACAAAATCAGTAATCTACAAAAATTAATAAGAATGCAAAACCAAAAAATCACCCTCCAAAGACCAAAACCTATGCCCATCAGCAGCCAACGACTGCAACTTCTTTAAAGGAACACTTTCGATGCGAGAACCCTTTCGAGTTGAAATCTTTAATAAAACCGTCTTTTGCATACAATCCCCCGTGTATAAACCCAAAACAAACAGATTAACCTTATATCACAACCCACCAAATACACTATGAGGAAGACAAATATGGAAAAGACAGCAAATCAAGGCAACACACAAACAGATACTAAAGAATCACTAAGCCATAAGGCGGGTTACAACCAGCACACCATGCCCACAAAAGCTAAACTCAGGGGCTTTCAGACCGTAAGGGTTTGCCGACAGCAAGCGCGTTGTCCTTGGGTCTGTAAATTATGAATGTGTCAGGGTCTGTTTTGTTTATAGACCGCTTTGTTTTCCACATACTGCCAGCTTGGTAGGTGAGTTGATGTTTTATTAATATTTCTTGTATGCATTTTTTTGTTTCTTCGTCGAGGGCTGTTTTTATGGTAATTTGATAACCTCCCATCGTTGACGAAGAGGCGTTAGATGGTGATAATTCCAAATAATGTCCATCAAGACCATTACAATTGTCAAGAAGTTCCTTCAGAACCGATATTGCTTCTTCCCGTTTCAAAACAATCCCTATCAATTCTCTTGAGAACTTATCATAAAAAAGATTCGGTAAGAGGGAAGATGGCGTTTAGGCGTTTAACCGAAAATAATACATTGATGTCTAGCTTCAATACTAAGTGTGACCCATTTGTCGAAAAAGGAATACAATACCCTTGAAGTTGTGCCGCATGTTGATCTAAAAAAGTACTTGGGCAAATGGTATGAGATAGCGCGTCTTCCCGCCAGATTTGAAGAAGGCTGTTCTGATATAACAGCAACTTATTCTCTATCTGACGATGGCACTATATCTGTGCTTAACGAGTGCAAAAGAAATGGCAAAGTGAAACGGGCAAAGGGCAAGGCAAAAGTGGTTGACAAGAACACTGGAGCGAAACTTAAAGTAACATTCTTCTGGCCATTTTACGGTGACTATTGGATTATAAATTTGGGGAAAGACTACGATTACGCCGTTGTAGGCACACCAAACCGCAAGTACCTTTGGATACTGAGCAGAACCCCACAAATGGACGACAAGCTATTTTCCCAATTAATAGAACTTGTAAAATCAAAAGGTTTCGATGTTACAAACCTCATTAGAACCAGCCACACCTAATGAAAAAACCTATCCATTCTGAGTTTCAACACTTTTTTTCCAAGCCAACAACCAAAGAAAGAAAGGGGCTACGCTTGTATAGTCTTGGGTTTTACAGGTCTTGGTTCCTAAACATTTAAACTATCTTTATGTTTACGTTATCTAAGTTACCGAATTTTTGGTCACGCGTCAATAAAAGCTCGTCGTTGGCGAGTGAAATTCCCGCTATTAGCAAATCGTTCTCGTTAATCATTCTTCCAGAATCCCGTAGCTCTTCAAAAAGCAGGGCGGCTCTTTGGGCGGCGGCTCTGTCGAAAGAGTAGACGGTCACGCCAGACAGGAACCTTTCAGCAGCTTGTTTTCTTATTTTAGTCTTGTGTCTAAGCAACTCGTATTCGGTTATGGTTGTGGTTTTCACGTCTTCTCTCCTTATGATTTCTTGGATTAGAGCAACGATTTTTTGGTCGCCCGCCAAGAAATCTATTATGACACTTGTGTCTAGTAGTGTCACTCGAATGTCCTTCCGTAATTTGCCTCTCTTTCGGCGGCTATTTGCTGCTTTAATCGCTCAAGCGTCTCTTTATCATCCTTTAAAATGCCAGCTAAGCTCATGATGTCTACTTTTTCTTCCTTTGGGCAGAGGTTTTCTTTGATTACCTGTGAAAAACTCTTTTTGCCTTTTCTTTTTGATAGAAGTTCATAAACCTCATTTGAGACTGAAATCTGTCTTGCCATAAGCATTCCCTATATACATAATGTATATACATCATTTATTTAAATTGCCCGCAAAATAAACTTTACGATAATTCTTTCGCTTGAAGCGCGGGTGGCCCGATTAGCCGAATGCCACAACAACAGAAGGCGGGTTACAACCAACACACCAGCCCACAAAATAACTCGCTTTTGCCACAAAACGATTAAGATAAAAGGGCTATCAATCGACTATGTCAACATCGGCTGTCCCGTTATAGCCTAATTGAAAGTTACCCGTTACGTTACCTTCTATAAGAAAGTCAACAGTACCAGAATTAATTTGGCCGCTTTGTAAATTAACAACAAGCGCGTTCTCGTTCATAACTATTAAAGATTGACTATCGCACTTTATAGAACAATTGTTCATATTGAACGCTGTGCTTTTAGTAGTTGTAATATTTAAGTTGAATACAATCCATGTAGCTATGCCATTATATCCTATTTTATCAATTAAAGGATAGCCGCTTGCTGTTATATCCTCTGTGCCATGAGTTGAAGTGTAAGTTATAGTTATGCGTGCAGGTGAACTATTTAATACTACATATGCCACTCCGCTTATTCCTACTATTACAATCACCGCTATAATTACAGCTAAGATTTTCTTGTTCATTTTCTATCCCATCCATAACGATATTACCGCTTATTTGCTTTTTTCTTTTTAAAACTTGCTCTATGAACTTGAAAGCTTAACATATGAAATAAAGTAGAACTCTAGGACGGCATTAGGATTAAAATGTCATCAACAAGCGAACATAAAAAATTACTAAGCCCAAAGGCGGGTTACAACCAACACACCAGCCTTTTTCAGTAACTCCTACTTCAATTACCAACTTTCAGCGATAAGTAAAGGGGTACTCTTTTTGCTTGAAAAATGAGCTAACAAAAAATCAGGGAGGGGAAGGAATGCCCATTTTTAGCTGGTGAAAATGAGTCTAAAAAGCAGGGTAGGGTAGGGAATAAGATGGGGGCGCATCTTTAAGCGGAGTTACAGCCAAGCACGCTACCATAGAGATTATCATGGCGCCTCAGAACGCATTTTTAGTTTCAAGTCATTTCTTGGGAAACAGACGTTAACTGAATCCCTGCTTATCCAAACGTGCAATTATCATCACAGGCGCCATTACAATGCTAAGTTTCTTGAACTGGATAATAACAGTATTCAGTTTATGCTTAAAATAGCAGATTAACTGATTGGGTTTATTTTTGATATTTGGGACGTTTGGATTCTCTTAACCAAAATTGAGGGTCATCAACCATTATAATCTGAACTTCAACAACATTTCTAGGATTAGTTATTGCTGAGCGGAATTTCGGAGATAAATCAGGTTTTCCCAGAAATGCCATTCTGGACTCTTCCAAATCATCCGCAACACGTTCACTTTTTTTGTTTGCGTAGCCACGGTACTTTACGCTTTTTCCTTCAACGATAGCTTTATCAAAATCCTCTTTACAGCACTGAATTAGTTTGGCGCCGTCTCGGATGAACCAGTGTGGTGAAGTTGGAGAAGTCTTGGGCATAATAATCTGTTAGCAATATCGTTTAGGTGTTTCTTAATTAACATTTTCATTGCCGAATGGTAAGATGCGCCTCAGAATTAGATTTAAAGCAAATCATCTCGAGGAACTGAAATCCTCTTCAGACTGACGTGTTTATCATCATAGGCAATTCTAAACAATAATTCGGACAAAAAGAATAAGGTTACTATAAACCTGCGTTTGCACGAATGCGAATAAACAAAAAGACGGGAAGGGACCGTAGGATCATTTTTAGCTAGTGAAATTAAGTCTAAAAAGTAGGGACGGAGAGGATAGGTCAATTTTGTTGTTGAATTTTTCTACCTAAATTGAGGTAGGTAGACTAGTTTTTAACTAGTGAAACTAAGCCTATGAGGTAGGGCTTAAGGTAGCTGGCAGATTTTGATGTCTTTATTGAAGCGTTGAAGGTCTATATCTTGAGAGTAAACAAAATTAGCCGCTTGGTTAAGTGCTGTGGCCACAATTAAAGCGTCAGGTAGTCTTCCGCCCCTCTTAGCTCGCAGGCTAGCGGCTAAATCAGCAATTTCAAACGTGACTGGCACTATCTTAAAACTGTTAAGAGTCAAATCCTTTAACAGTTTTTTTGCCTTAGTGGCTTTTTTTTCGTCCCCTGCCATGTAGAATCCGGTTAAGACTTCTGCAACTGTTACGGTTGAGATGATTCCTTCGTTCTCCGTTTTCATGAATGTATTCAATATTTTTTGAGCTTTGCTTGCTTGAGGCTCGATTCCTTCTAAAAAGTAGATGAGGATGTTAGTGTCTAAACCTATTTTCATTGCCGGCATTCCCATTCTTCTCGGAGTTTTTTCTGGTATTTGACGGGGTCTCCGAAGACGCCTTTTCCAAGCCCCTTCATCTCAGCTACTGGATTAAATGGTTTTAAAAGCAAGCCCTCTTCTGTTT
>JBEKHJ010000051.1:0-12622 GCA_050012335.1 Bathyarchaeia archaeon | reverse complement strand
GCCTCCTTATTAAAGGGAGGTATAAAATTGTAAATAGTTGCGTAAAATAGTGGAGAGTTTGTTATTTTGTGGCGAAGGATGTGCATAGTTCTTCTACGGTGCGGTTAAGTGTTAATTCTGCCATGTTCTGACTGTAATCCATTATACGCCTTGAACTATCAAAAATTAAGCGCAACAGCGAAGCTATGTTTGGGTCTAGTTTTTTGCTTGACATTAGCATGATTAACTCGTTTTCTAGTGGATAGATGGATTCCCGTTTTGAAATTAATTTTTCTGCATCTTTGTATTCTCTTTTGAACATTGCTTTTATGGCATCTTCGTATAGCTGGTGCGCTTGTAAACTGAAATTGACTAGTTGATTGTATATTTCTTCGTCTACGGGGTCTTTTATGAAAAGTGTTTCATCATTGATTAATTTTTGCAGTGAACCCAGATTGTTTATGATATTCATGGCATTTTCGCCGATGTTTTCAATGTCGTTTACTGCTATACGGTACAAGAGAAACTCTTTGGGTGTTCTAAAACCGAGTTCTCGGTATAGGTTTCGTTCTATGCCATATTTAAGTTGGCGAACAACGTATAACCCTAAGCGGTTAACATCATTGTGAGCATTGATTACGCTGTCAAATAAAGTGGTGCTTCTCTCTTTTAGGGCAGCAATGGCGTCTCTGTTTGCGGAGAGTGCAACGATAGCCATTCTTCTAACAGCTTTTTCGATGGGGAATTCTGAGTGCTTTATTAGGATTTGCAATGTAATTTCGTCTGATGTTTCATCGATTATTTCTGAACCAAGAAAGTTGTCTCTGGATAGGTTTTTTATTTCGTTCTTGTATTTTACTGCGTCTTGAGTGTTTCTGAAGTGAACTCTTATTATGTCGGCACCTATAGCGTACAACGCGCGGATCATGCGCAGGGTAGATTGTGGAGGTTCTTTTGGGTCAACGTTAATGTAGTATTCTTTGGGTTTAGATGCGTTGTCTCTGCCTTCTTTTTCTTTGATTTTTCTTGGAACCAGCGTTAATGTGGAGTCTGGTTGGATGTTGAAGGCTATTTCGCTGCCTCGTTTTAAGCCGATGTCTTGAACCCAGTCTTTGGGCAGGGATATTATGTATGAGCCCCTTCCTGTGCATTGGACTCTTCTATAGCCTAGGTCTTTTTCTGCCAAAGCATTCACCTGATATATGTTTCATTTAGATAACATAGTTCATTAACTTACATATAAATGATTTTCAACAAAGTTATATAGAATACATGCTATTTGATGGGCTAGCTCTCATAAAAAGAGGGGTAAAAATGCCATTAAACACCTGTAAAGTAATAATTAGAAACGATAGCCAAGCAACCACAAGCAAGGGCGTTTCATACACAAACGACGCTGAACTTCATATTTTCATGCTCACCTGTCCACGCTAAACAAAAATATTGACGGGGTTAAATAAATGAAAAGAATAATCGCAAAGCAAGAATTATGCATGGGCTGCGGATTATGCGAAGTCTACTGCACAGTCCAACACTCAAAATCAAAAGACACAATCAAAGCCTACAACAGCGAACGCCCCAAACCAATAAGCAGAGTAAGACTAGAAGTAAACAAGCCAATATCATTCGCTATTCAATGCCGACACTGCGAAGACGCACCATGCGTAACCGCTTGCTTATCAGGAGCAATGCAAAAAGACGAAAAAACAGGTTTAGTAACTCATAACCCAGATAAATGCATGGGCTGCTGGACCTGCATAATGGTCTGCCCATACGGCGCCATAAAAATGGATCAACAAGGCAAAGTAGTTGCCAAATGCGATTTATGCCAAGGTCTCGAAGAGCCAGCATGCGTTGCTAACTGCCCCAACCAAGCGTTGATATTCAAAGAGGCGAAACCCTAAATGGCAAAGTACGTAATTGTTGGCGCTTCAGCAGCAGGCATAGGCGCAGTTGAAGCCATCCGAGAAGTAGACCCAGTAGGCACTATAACGGTAATTTCAGAAGAACCTTGTCCACAATACAGTCGTCCAATGATTAGCGACTTTGTCAGTGGCAAAGCAGACTTCAATAAGATGAAGTGCCGAACAGACGAATTCTGGAAAGAAAACAACGTAGAAGCACTTACAGGCAAAAAGGCAACCGCTCTAAACCTTGACGAGAAAACCGTCCAGCTTGAAGGTGGCGAAAAAGTCGCTTATGAAAAGTTGCTGCTTGCAACAGGCGGCAAACCCTTCGTTCCAAAGATGGAAGGCTCAGACAAGGATGGCGTATTCACCTTCACTACCTTCAAGGATGCTGAACGGCTTGCAGCTAAAATTGATAGCATAAACGCTAAGGCGGCAGTAGTCATAGGCGCAGGACTCATCGGCATAAGCGTAACCGAAGCCCTCCTGAAACGCGGCTTAAAAGTTACAATGGTCGAATTACAAGATAAAATTCTCAGCCTCCTCTTGGATGCCAAAGCCTCGGACCTTGTGGAAGCTGTCGTTAGGAAGGCAGGCGTCAACATCGTCACTGGCCAGTCTGTCCAAAAAATCTTGGGCAAACCAGACAATGAAGGTGTAGTCGATGGAGTAATCTTAACCAAGGGTGACCAAGTACCCTGCGACCTTGTCATAGTAGCTATCGGTGTTGTTCCACGCACTGAACTGGTGACAGGGACTGCTGTGAAAATTAACAGGGGAATAGTAGTGGACAACATGATGCAGACAAATGTACCTGATGTTTACGCCAGCGGCGACGTAACTGAAGCGTACGACTTCATTATGAACCAGAACCGCCTCTTGCCTCTCTGGCCCCTCGCAGTCCTAGAAGGCCAAGTTGCAGGCTATAACATGGCAGGTAAAAAAACCACGTACATGGGCGGCACAAACATGAGCAGCCTAAAGTACTTTGGTACTCCCATCGTTTCCATAGGTTTAGCTAATCCTAAGGAAGACCCTGCGCTGGAAGTGCTCGTAGAGCATGATGCGGAGCGCAATGTGTACAAGAAAATTGTTCTTAAAAACAACGTTATCGTAGGCATGACGCTTGTGAACTGTATTGAACGCGCAGGCGTTTTGTTCTATCTTATGAAGAATGCTATTAACGTGAAAAGGTTCAAGCAAAAACTCCTCTCAGACGACTTTGGCTTAGCAACACTGCCAGTTGGTCTGCAGAGAAAAATGTGTGTGGTGCAATAAAATGAACCGTCAAGATAGAAACATAATCAGCCCCTTCGGAGATGACAAAGATTTCTCAGGCTGCGCCATTTTTGGCATGATGAACACTGAAGGCAAACGCTTTAGCTCAAAGGATCCAGTTCGTGCAGTAACGAACATGCATGAACGTGGCAACGGTTTAGGCGGCGGCTTCGCAGTTTACGGCATATACCCAGACTTCAAAGACTACTATGCTTTACACGTAATGTACCTAAGCAAAGGCGCTAAAGAAAAAACCGACCACATACTCGCTTCAAGATTCGACATAATCTACAACGAAGAAATACAGACAAGACCAGCCAACGTTCAAGACCCACCGTTAGTTTGGCGGTACTTTGTTCAACCCAAAAAACGTCGACCTGAAAGCCAAACGATAGAAGATTACGTGATAGAAGCCATCATGCGCATTAACACTGAAACGGGAAAAGCATTTGTCTTCTCAAGCGGCAAAAACATGGGCGTATTCAAAGGCGTAGGTTACCCGGAAGACGTCGCAGAGTTCTTCTGCTTAGAAGACTACCAAGGATACCTTTGGACATGCCACAGCAGATTCCCCACAAACACTCCTGGCTGGTGGGGCGGAGCACACCCATTCAACATTCTAGACTGGACAGTAGTTCATAACGGTGAACTCTCATCCTACGGCATAAACCGCCGCTACCTGGAAATGTATGGTTACAAATGCACAATGCAAACAGACACCGAGGTATTAGCATATACGGTTGACTTGCTCATGCGAAGACAACACTTCCCAATAGAACTTGTAGCCCAAATCCTCGCAGCGCCGTTATGGAGTGAAATTGACAAGATGGAACCCAAACAAGCACAACTTCTAAGTGCATTACGCCAAACTTACGGCAGCCTACTAATGAACGGCCCATTCAGCATAATCGTTGCTCACCATGGCGAAATGATAGGCTTAACCGACAGAATCAAACTTCGACCCTTAGTAGCTGGCTCAAACGGCGACTTCCTATACCTCTCGTCAGAGGAGTCAGCCATGCGTTTGGTTTCTCCAAACTTGGACAAGTTCTGGTGCCCAAGAGGCGGAGAACCAATCGTGGGCAGACTAAAAACCAGCAGCCCTAAAATTGCTGAAGTCTTAGCTGGAGGAGAAAGTCAATGAAAACTTACCTGATTCCTGAATATTTAGTTGAACGTGACCAAAACCGTTGCATACGCTGCAAAGTATGCGTTAACCAATGCACTTACGATACGCATTACTATGATGAAGAAACCGACACGGTCTGCAGTAAGGAAGAGAACTGTGTTGACTGCCAACGCTGCGTAACCTTCTGCCCAACTCACGCCATTACCATAAGAAAGAACCCGACCGCTAACCGAGACAACGCCAACTGGACACTGGAAGCAATCCGAGACGTAAAAAAGCAAGCGGAAAGCGGTGCAGTAATCTTAACAGGCATGGGCTGTGACAAACCATACTACACTTACTGGGACCGACTGCTCCTAAACGCTAGCCAAGTAACCAACCCTTCAATCGATCCACTGCGGGAACCGATGGAGATTAGGACCTATCTGGGCGCAAAACCAGACAAATTAGAACTGGAAATGGAAAACGGCGAAGTAGTGCTAAAGACACAGCTTACTCCGCAACTTTGCCTTGACACGCCAATCATGTTCTCTGCCATGTCCTATGGTGCCGTAAGCTTAAACGTGCATGAATCTTTAGCCCGAGCAGCCACTGAATGTGGAACCTACTTTAACGCGGGCGAAGGCGGCTTAGACCAAAGCCTCTACAAGTATGGCGCTCACGCCATTGTCCAAGTTGCATCGGGACGATTCGGTGTACACCCCAAATACCTAGACGTAGGTGCTGCTCTAGAAATCAAAATAGGTCAAGGCGCAAAACCAGGCATAGGCGGACACCTTCCAGGCGAAAAAGTAACCGAAGACATAGCCAGAACACGCATGATACCGACAGGCACAGATGCACTTTCACCTTACCCTCAACATGATATCTACTCAATCGAGGACTTACAACAGTTAATTTATGCACTTAAAGAAGCCACAAACTATACCAAGCCTATCTCAGTGAAAATCGCAGCAGTTCACAACGCAGCGGCAATCGCAAGCGGAATGGTAAGAGCTGGAGCAGACATAATAGCCCTCGACGGCGTCAGAGGCGCAACTGGCGCAGCACCCAAAATCATCAGAGACAACGTAGGCATACCCATCGAGTTAGCCATTGCACAAGTAGACCAACGCCTAAGAGAAGAAGGCATAAGAAACAAAGCTTCCGTCGTCGCAGCAGGCGGCATCAGAAGCAGCGCCGATGTGGTTAAGACTATAGCGTTAGGCGCTGACGCTGTGTACATTGCAACTGCAGCTTTGATAGCTATAGGCTGCACTGTTTGCCAACGCTGCCACACTGGCAAATGCCCATGGGGTATTGCGACAAGTGACCCGTGGATTAGCAAACGCATCAACCCTGACATTGCGTCTAAGCGACTGGTTAACTTGCTTCAAAGCTGGAGTTTAGAGATTAAAGACATGATGGGCGGCATGGGCATAAACGCCATCGAAAGCTTACGAGGCAACCGACTAGCGCTCAGAGGTGTTGGGTTAACGAGGACTGAGTTAAAGATTCTAGGCGTAAAAATGGCAGGAGAGTAAAAGCATGCTAGAACAAAAAAAGGCAATAGAAATCGACGCAAAATATCTTCCACGTTTAAAAAAAGAGAGCAATGTACTAAAAATCGATGCAGAGGGACTGTACTACAGAGACTTAAACTGCCTCTTAAGACAGGCAATCTGCACCGGCGTTGAAAGAATAGAAATACATAATGTCTGTGGACAACGATACCTCGGCACCGACTTAGACACAAACATCCAAATCGATGTTTACGGAACCCCTGGAAACGACCTTGCCGCATTCATGAACGGACCAAAATTAGTAATACATGGCAACGCACAGGACGCCTGCGGCAATACAATGAACGAAGGGCAAATAATCATAAATGGCCACGCTGGAGACGTAACAGGACACTCGATGAGAGGCGGAAAAATCTTCGTCCGAGACTTCGTTGGTTACAGGGTTGGCATACACATGAAACAGTACCAGCGCAAAATTCCCCAGATAATCATTGGGCAAACGGCTGGCGACTTTCTGGCTGAATACATGGCAGGCGGAATAATCCTCATCCTAGGCTTAAACCTAAAAGAAGGCGAAAAATGCAAAGCCCGATTTGTCGGCACAGGAATGCATGGCGGCGTAATCTACGAACGAGGCAACATACTTGAAACGGAAAATGGAACCAAAATAATGGAAGTTGGCAAGCGAGATACCCAAATAATTGAAGGTCTAGTCACGGAATACTGTAGCCACTTCGGCACCGACCCCAAGGAAATCTTGAGCGCTAAATTCAAGAAAATACTGCCAGTCTCTAAGCGACCGTACGAGAAACTATATTCTCACTAATTCTCATTTTTAATTTTTTAATAAAGAAATTTAGTAGAAGTTTCGTGCTTCTTTTCGTTTCTCTGCTTCTTCATAAAAGCGTAGAACTTCATCTATTATTTCGATGTTAGAGAGCAGCATTCGCCTGCAACAGTACCGTTTCAAGCCTAAACTGTCTAAGATATCGCTTGCGTTCTCACCTGTTTTGATTCGCCTTGTGAATTCGTCCCATTGGTCTCCAACCAGTTTGCCGCAGGTGAAGCATCTTACGGGAATAATCAATTTGTTTTTTCACCTTACCTGTAACTTTTCTGTTCTTTTGCTCGTGCGCCTGCTCCGCCGACTTTTTTGGTTTCTTTTGTTCGGGAGTCTCCGGCAATCATTGTTCGGTCATATTCGCTGAATACTGTGCGTAGATGAGTGCTTTTCGTCCATTTCAGTAGTGCGTTTGCTACTGCCATGCGGGCTGCTTCTGCCTGTCCCATGTAGCCTCCGCCGCTGGTTTTAACATCCATGTCTAGTTGTTGCCAGATGTCTCCGCCTGCTTGGAGCAGAGGCTCCATTATTTTTGCGCGAGCGATGTCTGGTTCGTAAATTTCAACTGGAGTCATGTTTATTCGTACTTTGCCTACGCCTTGTTTAACTACGGCGCGGGCGACTGCTGTTTTTCTTTTTCCACTAACAACTAAAACTTTTTTTGCTGGCATATTTATTTACCCTCGTTCCATCCTACCTCTCTTGCCATTTCTGCAAGGGTGAAATGTGGACCCTTAAGATTGGTAGATGAGGCTTCTGTGAATGTGATCATTTTTTGGTCTTTAAGCTCTAAGGGTATTCCCATGAATACCTTCAGTCTTTTGTAGGCATTTTTGCCTTTTGGCTGCTTAAACGGAAGCATACCTCTTACGGTTTTTCGTAGGAAACGGTCTGGTCTTCGGTAATGGAATGGACCGCGCTCTGGAGCGCCTACTTCAAGGAATTGCTTGGCTTCTGCCACTTTGCTTTTCTTTTTACCTGAGAAAACCGCTTTTTCAGCGTTGAGGATGATTACTTGTTCTCCGTTTAGTAATCGTTTTGCAACTTTACTGCACATTCTGCCAACTATTAATCCTTCAGCGTTGACCAGTGTGACAGAGGTTTTTGATGTTTGCATTTCTTTCACCGAATGATCTTTATGTTTGCACCCTTAGGATTTTTCTTTAAGAGCTCAGGGATTGAAAGGTATTTTCCTTTAGCAGCCGCAAGCTTTTCCTTCGCTTTCTCAGAAGCGCCAAATGATGCTACTGTTACTGCGTGGTTTAGGCTGCCTGAGGCTAAGATTTTGCCTGGAACAACTATGACGTCGCTTCTTTTGGTGTTCCTGTTTATTCTGCTCAGGTTAACCGAGACGCGTTGACTCCGCGACTTGGATAAGTGTTCAGCTACATCCAGCCAGATGCCTGCTTGTTTTTCTCTGCTTTCTTTCTTTAGAAGACGGATAAGCTGGATTAATTCGGGGTTTGTTGTTTTGGTTTCTTTCATTGTTTTTCAGCCTTTATTAATTCTTCGAGTTCGTTTAGTTGTTTGCCTAACGTTTTGGTGGCTTCTTTGAGGATGCGTTCTGGCGGAAGCGCACCTGTTGACTCTATATTCATTATGAACGCGTTCTTTTCCCATTCAACCTTCAACGGTGACGGCTTTTTTGGGCAAGCTTCAACGCAGTCCATGCAAAGATTACATACCAAGAGGTCTCTGACATCAACTTTTTCGTCTTTAATGGTCAGCACTTTCTTGGGGCAGATGTCAACGCATTTTGCGCATTCTTCACATTTTTCGGTTGGAACGGTTATTTTTGGGAAAAACTTGTAAACACACATTGAAACTGGCTGCCATTTTGCATGGGTTTTGCCCCTTCCGAGCCTTGCGTAAGCTTCAAGTTTTAATTTTTGGTTTTTAGCCAGCTTAATTATTGGAATTTTGTCTGAAACAGGGATAATTTCGGGGTTTTCTGATACGATTTCTCCCGAATAAACTGTTCTTGTTCCTTCCTTAGCTTCAGCATCCAGTGTAAGCGTTACTCGGCATTGAGGGCAGCCGAATTCGCTTTGGCATTGGCATTCTTCAGGAAGATTGTAGCTGTCTAAGTCAGTTTTTAGTGGGGTAAGTCCCAGTCTGTGGGATATTATTTCGTCTTGTAAAATTGAGGAGTTTTCTATCATGACAACTTCATCGATTGCCATGCTGGGTACCTCAGCAAGTGCTATTCGACGCAAAGCGTTCATTAACGGAACATCCACTTCTCTGATGATTATGCGGAGGTTGGTATCGTTTTTTTCAAGGATTTCCATTTTCACTTGTCTGAGACACTCCAATAAGGTTACTATAATTGCCGTGTGTTTCAATAGAGATATAGGGGCATTATTTCAATTTTTCTGTTAATAAAGAAGGGAAATTGAGATTAGACTCTTCTTCCTCTTCTGCCGCCAGGCCTTCTTGTGCCGTCATGGGGGATTGGCGTAACTTCTTCAATGCGTTCAATACGGAAACCAAATCTTGCCAATGCACGTATGGCTGCTTGCGCTCCTGGTCCCGGAGTTCTTGGTCCCGAACCGCCTGGCGCTCGTACTTTAATGTGGATGGCTGTTATTCCTTTATCTCTAGCCACTTCAGCTGCGCCTGTGGCTGCACGCATAGCGGCGTATGGTGAAGATTCCATGCGGTCTGCTTTGACGTACATACCGCCACTTGTGCGAGCGATTGTTTCTGCGCCTGAAAGGTCAGTTATGTGGATTAGCGTGTTATTGTAGGAGCTGAAGATGTGGACGATGGCAAATTTCTCATTTCGTTTGTTACTGGTGCTCAGAATCGTCCGCCTCCTCTTCCGCCTCTTCGGCCTCGGCTAGGCTGCCTAATTTCTGGCTGTTTAGCTACGACTGTGAGTCCGACGCGTAATGGGTGGGCTTGGTTTGCAACTGCGCTTTCTGGTGAATAAATGATTTTTGTTTCTTCCTCTTTTGGCACTATGTAGCCGGGAAGTGTTACTCTGCGGTTATCTATGGTTACGTGTCCATGTGAGATTAGTTGGCGTGATTGGAAGATTGTTCGTGCTAGGCCTTTGCGAAAAACGATTGTTTGCAGCCTGCGTTCTAGGATGTCTTCGATTGTTAAGTCTAAAACGTTGTCTAACACGGCGGTTTCTTGCAGGATACCGAGTTTTTTAAGTTTTACAAGCGACTCGTTTTCCATTTTTGCTCGTTCTTCAGGAGTTTTACTGATAAGTGAACGGGCGATGCCTCTGGTTTTTGATAGAGTGGTTTTATGTCGCCAGAGTTCATGCTTGTTTCTTAAGCCGTATTGACCTAAAAGTTTGAGCTCTTCTTGAAGGATGTCTTTGCGCCAGCGGAATCGCGGAGTATCGAATTTTTTACGTTGCTTCTTCGGGTCTCCCACGTTTATTTGCCTCCTTCAGCGGGTGGCGCTCCACCAGGTCTCTGCATAATGGTCTTCTTCTTGACACCTAAGGCTTTACCTGCTCTTCCAGTGGTTTTTGTTCTCTGCCCACGAACCTTTAGGCCGTAAGCATGGCGGTATCCACGCCAAGACCTGATTTCTTTGGCTTGGTCAATATCCATTTTTGTTCTTAAGACTAGGTCAGCGCTTAAAAGATGTATGTCTTTTCCTGTTTCCGAGTCTTTTCGCCTGTTAAAAAGCCAGGTTGGCAGGTTATATTTTGCTAGTTCTCGGATAACATCTTCTATTTTTGATATGTCTGATTCCGTTAAGAAGCCTACTCGCAGGTCAGGATTTACTCCTGCTTTTTTTAAGACTGCATTTGAGAGGCTCATGCTTACGCCTTTTATTTCTGCTAACGCGTAAGAAGCCTTAAGGGCACCTGAAACGTCTGTACCCATAATACGAAGTATATAGCGATATTCCTGTGACATGCTAAATTTTCATCCGTTTTTTAACTTGAAGCATATACGAAATGAGACAGTATTTATTTAAACCTTTTTGACGAGTGAACAGTTAACTTTTGAGCTGACCGTGATTATTAATTAAACTTAAATAGAAAAACTTGCGGTTTGTAAAATATGTTCAGAACTATCCAAGTTAAGCTGCCTTTTGAAAACTCGCTTGTGGAAACAGCAGTTGCTTTCAACAAGGCTTGCCAGATAGTTGTGAACTACGGCTCAAAAAATAGGATAACCAGTTAATCAATAACTCGAATTATTGCGTTTTTCTTGGGCAATTTTGTTTTATAAGCGAAACCTAAATACCAACCGCATGTAAGCTAGGAGCAAGAGCATGATGGACACCATAACAATAATTGGCTTAATTGCCGCTGCTTTCACCACAATCGCGCTTTTCCCACAATTGCTTAAGGTTTGGAAAACAAAATCAACCAAAGACATCTCAACCGGAATGTTCGCATTATATTGCGGCGGCGTGTTTTTGTGGTTTGTTTATGGAGTTTACCTAAACGATTTGCCGATTATGATTGCAAATTCCTTAGCTTTCATCCAAGCCCTCATAATCCTAATGCTCAAAGCAAAATACAAATGAAAACATGCTTAGTCAAGAAACTTTGAAAAAGAACACTAAGGTTGATTAAACATACTTTAAATAGTGCGGCTTTAAACTTGCCCCAAGCACGAGTTCACCTAACAAATTAAGCGTGTTCAACCACGTCTATTACGTTGATTGCTGAGTTTATCCATCTCAAATAAGCATTCAACGTTGCACGCAAAGCAACCGTGTCCTCAGCCTCAACCGTTAACACGAGAAATAAGCCGTCTTTCTCTAATTTTACGTTGGCTCGTCTTGTAACTGGTGCGTTGGCTTCTGGCATTAGAGCATTAAGAAGTGTGGTTAGTTGTTTTTCTGAAGTGAATTTTAAGTGCACAGTCGCTTTTGCCCTAGTTGCCATTCAGCATTCCATAGCTAAAACAGAAGTTCAAAGTAATAAACAAAATCTAATAACTACAAAAAAATAAATTAAAGGAAGAGGTTACTCGGTTTCTTCTTCGGTTGCCGGCTCAACAGCTGCAGCTTTCGCCGCTTCCTCTACGGGCAAGCCTTTAGCTGCACGCCTAGCCACAACACCCAGTTTAGTCATTGGAGTGTAAGCTCCGCCAGCGAAAGTGTAACTGCATTTCTTGCATTTCCAAACGCCAACGCTCTCACGATGTACTCTAACAAAACCGCAGTTTGGGCACTTGTGAGGTCTCTTGAGTTCAGTAATAACTTTAATGTAGCGTTTCCTAACTGAGGCACCGTAACGTGGACCTAAACCTCGTGTTGGACCAACTTTCTTTGTTTTCGGCAACTTTTTCACCAATCAAGCTTCTTGCGCAGTTCAGCTGCTTTCTCCCGAGCAATCTTCGATGCCTCTAAAATCTGTTGCGGTGTGAAATAGCCTGAGCCGCCTTTCTGAATTGCACAAATGTTACCGTCATCATTGAAAGCAAATGAAATTCGCGAGTCCATAACTTGCTCTTCTTCCAGCCAAGGGTCAACAATCAAATAATTGTTAACTTTCCCAATTGTAACCGTTATTGGGTGACTTTTCATCGGTAACGGAGTGTACCCTTGTTTAATCTTCAGTTCGCCATCTTTGATTTCGTAATTAGGCATTTTAGTATTCAACAAAGCAGCCATAGCAGCCAACGCAGAAGCATCAATCAAGTTTCCATCATGATTTAGCACGTAAACGTCAATGAAGACAATGAACACTTTCTTCCCAGGCTCAATGCACAATTTTTCAGTGTCAATAGCTTTTGACTCACGGATGCCTCTGTCAACAACTCTTGCTAACTCAATCGAGTTTTCGTCAGGTGGCCCTGGTTCGAAATTAGGTGATGCTAACGGTACAAGCTCAGCGTTAACTGTTTGTACACCTTCGTTTGGTGTGTCTGGGAATGGTTCGCCAGTTTCAACTTTTACTCCAACAAGAACCTCTGTCTTGCCAAGCAAAACTCTAGCTGAACCTTCAGCGCGCTCAATCAAACCCTGCTCGATCTTGATTTCTCTGTAATCGCGTAAA
>JBEKHJ010000050.1:0-12818 GCA_050012335.1 Bathyarchaeia archaeon | reverse complement strand
CGAATCACACTTAAATGCGAAAAATGCAGCGGAACCATGCGTCGCGAAGATTTCGTGCTGGATACATGGCACAACAGTGGCGCTTCGCCATACGCGCGCTTCTCAGATGAAGAAGCTGAGAAGTTTGTGCCAACAGACTTCTTAACTGAAGGCATCGACCAAACCCGAGGCTGGGCAAACTCCCTGCTGCTCGAATACGTTATTTTAACTGGAAAACCAACCGGGCCATATAAGGCATTTTTGTTTCAGGGTTTAACGCAGGACGCTAAAGGCAGAAAAATGAGCAAAAGCTTAGGCAACGTGATCGAAACCAACAAGCTATTGGAGAAGAACTCGGCTGACCTGTGCCGTTTTTACATGATGCGCAAATGCTCGCCAATTGATTTTATGAATTTTGACATGCAGGAACTAAATCGTCGACCATACCAAGTTTTATCAACACTATACCACTTAAGCCGATTCTTCTTGCAAAACGCAACTTTTGACGAGTTTAATCCCAGAAAGTACACGTTAGATTGGGTTTTCAAGGCGAATCAGCTTCAGGCAGCTGACTTGTGGCTCTTGTCTAAACTGCAAGAGAAAATCGGAGATTACACCAATAAGCTTGAAAGATGCGAATTCAACGCTGCCGTGGCAGTTTTGGATGATTTCGTGATTGAAACATTAAGCAGGCTGTACGTGCCCATGATACGAAAGGAACTTTGGACTGACGAGCCTGAAACGCTTGAGAGACGCCAAACCATCTATGCACTGCTGCACCATACGCTGAAGACGGTAACGTTGCTCTTCAACCCAGTCACGCCTTACCTGAGTGAGGCATTATACCAGAAAGTTTACAGGCAACTTGAACCGAAACTGCCCGAATCAGTGAATTTCGCTTCTTGGCCTGTGCCAAACGAGAAAATCCGCAACAAAACCCTCGAAGCGCAATTTGAGATTCTGCTTAAAACTGTTTCAATAGCTTACGCTGCAAGACAACAAGGTAAGCTCAAGCGCAGGTGGCCACTTAGCAAAGCAATCGTGGTTGCGCCAGAAAAAACATTGGAAGCCCTAAAGTATCTTGAGGCATTGTTCTTGGAACTTACAAACGTGAAAGACGCAGAATACACAGTGCAAGTTCCAGAGTATATCGGAGGCGAAAACTGGGTTTCCAGCCAAGAAGGCGACATAACCGTGTTCGTAAGTGGACAACGAGACGAAACCCTGTTAGGCGAAGGAATAATGCGCGATTTGGCGCGCCGTGTCCAAGCGCTTCGCAAGGAGTTGGGTTTTGTGCCGACGGATATTTTGGAGTCGGTTCATATTGCCGAGTTGGAAGCTGAAAGTATGAATCTGCTTGAGCCGTATTTGGAGGAGATGGCTGGTTTGGTAAGGGCTAGGAAAGTGTATTTGCATGGCAATCGCAGCGAAGTTGAAGCAGAATGGCACGAATCCGAGTTAGATGGCAAAAGAATATACATTAACATCCACTGAAACCATGAAATAGAAGGGAAAAAAATGGCGGAAGAAGCAAACAACAACATATACTACAAGTGCCCTCACTGCGCTTGCATATTCCTAACAAAAGCAGACCTGCAAAAACACATAAACCAGTTTGGCAACGGCAAAGAAGAACACGAGTTTTCTTACCGCAGAACTCACGGCAGACTAGAACACGGATATGGTGAAGGGTAAGCTTTTGCTGGCATGCTAGTTTCAATCCACCACTAACCATACTCTATTTTTGAAGAAGATTCTTTTTAACCGAAAGCTCTAAATGCGCACACTATGGTATTTTTTCAGAAAAGCGCCAGAAAGGGCCGGTAGATCAGCCTGGTATGATCGCCGCGTTCGCAACGCGGAAGCCGCGGGTTCAAATCCCGCCCGGTCCACTTGCATGCGCGTTCGCACCCCTGTACGATCAATATTCTTTCTACCCTGCAATGATCCTTTCTCATTTGGCATAGGCTGCTATTTGCTCCTTTTCTTTGCAGGCAAATTAATTTTGCAAAAAATTCGCAGATACCAGTAGAAACACAGACACACACGGCTAGTCCTGCTCCCTGAAGGTGTAAGCTTTGTGTAATTATGGAAAAGTTATGTTTTGTTCTAGAATAATTGTTAAATAGGTCTCGGAGATAGTGTGAGTGGAGAAGGAGGGAGCAAATTTGAACAGGTTACGCCATTCAGCTCAGCCTTTTGCTGATGGTTCCCGTGAGGGCAGAGTTGAAGAGCAGAAGAAATTGGTTGAGGAGCTTAAGGTTCAGTGGAAGCTTTTATGGAGTGAGCGCTTTGACGATAAGGTGAGGGCTGAGGGGGTTTCGGTGAGTGACTATGTTAGTTTGCGTGTGGAACGGGGCACCATTATTCACGCGACTAGGGATTTCAAGGCGTTAAGTTTTAAGGAAATCCTTGAACAACATTTGGTTGAAGATATCGATCGTTTCGTTCAACCAGAGGTTCATGTGGGAGGCTGGAATAAGTTCATAAAAACAGAAATCACCGGTCGCAGGCATCAGAGTGATAAGCGTGTTGCTTCTTCTGTTCCTGAGAAACGGGTGGTTCAGCAGCCTAAGAAAGGCGGGCGCGGTTGGCTTCACGTAACCTAATCGTTTGCTATCAATATAGATGCTGATTGAAGTGCTTGCTGGGTTGGGGTTGGTGTGGTGGTCGGAGCTGGTAACGGGATTTTGGTTTGCGGAGTTAGGTTTAGGTGCTCGCCATCTCCTTTTCTGGTGGAGAATGATGACGGCACGAGGAATGAAATTGGATGGGTTTAGTTTTTTGCTTGAACCCTGCGACTTAACACGTAGCCGCATGATATTCTAGAATTGTATTTCCCAAATCTGCTGTTAGGGGCTATCTCTCTTTGGGTGGGTTGTTGATTGGAGCTATTTTTGCCTGTTTTTCAAACGGACCTTATATTGATTATGGGGCACATGTTTTTTTAGAAATCCTCTATCTAAACTTGAATTAAAGCTTTACAAAGGCATAAGTTCTCTTTACGTTTTGAGCAACATCTCTAATCCTTTCTTCAAGCTTATTTTAGACTTAAAACCAAGTTTATCCATTGCTTTAGCGGGATCTCCAAAACTTTCTCTAATATCGCCTTGCCTAGGCGAGTCATGTTTTACCCGTAGATTTTTGCCTGTAACACTCCTTAAAACATTAACAAGCTGATTTACACTCGTAGGCACACCAGTACAAATATTAAAAACCTCGCCCTGCAACTGTTTTCGCTCTAAAGCTAACACTAACGCCTCAGCAACATCGCTCACATGTATAAAGTCTCTGGTTTGTTCTCCATCCCCTTCAATAGTTAAAACCTCATTATTGCAAGCTTTTCGAAGAAATTTTGTAATGACCCCACTGTAAGGGCTATTCTCGTTTCTAGGTCCATACACGTTAAAAAACCTCAAAGCAACCGCATCTAAGCCGTAGCAGCCTGTAAAAGCGCTGCAGTAGCTTTCGCCTGCAACTTTTGACGCTGCATAAGGCGAAATTGGCCTAAGAACTGTGTTCTCTTTTATGGGCAAGGCTTCAGCATTCCCATATACCGCTGTAGAAGAAGCAAAAACAAACCGGTCAACTTTGTTTTCTGCTGCTTGAAGCATATTTAAAGTGCCTGTAACGTTAACCTCATGGGTTTTTGAAGGATCAATAACTGAGGCTGAAATATCGATCAAAGCAGCTAAATGCACAACCGCATCAACCCCGCAAAAAGCCTCATGCAACGCTGCTTTATCACGGATGTCGCCTTGTATAAAGCAAAAATTAGGATTATTTCGGACGCCACTCAGGTTCTCCAGTTTCCCAGACGACAAATTGTCAAGTACAATTACAGAGTGCCCTTTTTCTATGAGGCGCGGAACTAGATTCGAGCCGATGAAGCCTGCTCCGCCTGTAACTAGGACCTTTTTCATGGTTCTTCACATAATCATGTTAACACTTAATTGTTTTGTTGCTTTGATTTTCCTTTTGTGTGGGTTGCTTTGCCTTTTGGTTTTTTGGATATTTTCCGTTGGATTCGTAAATAAAAGATTCCTGGGATTCAATAGGTTAATTGTGTCGGTTTTCAGTGGGTGTTTTTCTGTTGGTGTTTACAGTCCGAAAACTGCTATCATGTTGTTGGCAACTACTGCGGTGAGGGCGAGAAAGGTTAGTGAACATCCTCCGTCTAGGAATCTTTTTGTGAAGTGCCAGTCGTTAGTTGTGGGTCTGCTTATGGCTGCTGCTTTGTAGAATGCGAAGCCTGCGAGTACGACTGCTGAGAGTTTTACTGCGCTGAAGAGTATCATGCTTGATCTTGTTAGTCCAGAGACTAGGGGGTTAACTTCTGTTGCTCCGAAGAAGAGAACTCCTATGACTGTTGTTAACCAGTCTAAGAAGCCCATCAAAATTATCGCAGAAAAGAACAAGAGTTCTTTCTTTAACATCTTTTTTCCTCTTTGTCGGATTACTCCTGTATTATATTATGCTGATGAGTTACTTACCCTTTTAGAATGATGAATGTTATATCTGATATGCGCCTGTACACGAATTTTTACATGATTGACTCAAAAGATTGGTATTGGTTCGCATCTTTCTGCGTTTTTTGTGTTAAAAGTTGTTGTGGTTGCGTTGTACATAGAAGGTGCTTTTAGCAGTTCTTTTGTCTCATTAAACTTGTTTTCTCGCCATTTGATTTGTATTTATGATGAACAGGTGTACTCTGTGAATCATTTTTAATAATGTTTATTAAGTCTTAATATATGATTTTAGAACGATGGGGAAATACCTGATGGCGAGCATTAAATCTCCAAAATTATTGGCAATCGTTTTAACAGTAGCCGCACTCGCGCTAGGAGCCTCAACGTTAGCAGCCATAAACGTCAGTCAGAACGTGTCCTCCTCCGGAACAATCACAACATCTCCCAACATAGGAGTGTACTCTGACAGCGCCTGCACCACCAACATGACTTCAATAAACTGGGGATCCATAGCAGCCGGAGGCACCGCCACTCAAACAGTCTACGTAAAGAACACAGGCACCGGCTCGATGACGCTAAGCTTGGCCACAAGCAGCTGGAGCCCTTCAGGAGCAAGCACCTACATAACCATAAGTTGGAATCAGCAAGGGACGCAACTCTCAGCTGGGCAGTCAGTAGCTGCCACGATAACGTTGACCGTGTCTTCTAGCATAACTGGCATTACGAGCTTCAGCAACACAATCACGATATCAGGAACAGGCTAAAAGCGCCGCCACTTTCTTTCTTTTTTTGTTTTATCTAAACGTAATTCCAAGGTTTGATGCTTCGTCTCAGAACCCGGATGACAAACGAGAATGATTCAGGTTCCATTTTCGATAAGAGCGGCAGACAACAGAGTAGTTACTATTCGAACGTTCGCGTATTTCTTAACTTTACTAAATTCCCTTGCAGTTGTTTTTGTGTTAATCTCGTGTACAATGAAATTCTTAGTTTGCCGTCCACATTTGTTAATAAGTGAGGGAAAACATTTGGCATTTAGAAAACTCTCAAGCTTGACGATATTAGCGATGACTTTAATACTATTAGCTTTAACCGTCAGCACTTATGCAGCAATAAGCGTAAACAAAAGCATAAACACTTCCGGATCAATCGCCGCGTCACCAGGCTTAGGTGTGTATTCTGATAGTGCATGCACCGTTCCCATAACAACCATCGACTGGGGATCAATATCGCCAGGAGGAACCGTAACCAACACAGTCTACGTTAAAAATACGGGCGGATCTTCCTTAACGCTCAGCATGGCGGCAAGCAACTGGAACCCAACCAGCGCTAACGGACCACTAACAATAACCTGGAACAAAAGCGGTACCACTCTGACATCGGGACAATCTACGGCGGCAACAATTACACTATCAGTGTCTTCAAACATAACTGGAATCACATCTTTCAGCGTCCAGATCACCATATCTGGAACAGGCTAAGCCCAAAATTCTAACCTTCTCTTTTTTTTGCACGAATAGGAAAAAAGTTTGTATTGACTACGTGAAAAGAGGTATTTACGCAACCCGACTGGTTCGGTGTCTTTAATCTAAAAAGGAAGCATCTTTGGATCATCAGTAACAGGAAGAAGGAACGCACTGTGTTGAATTTAGAGTTATTTTTTTGCATGTCCAAAACGTCTTGCGAGTTTGCCTTTGCAATCTTGCGAAGTTGACTTCGCATCTTTCCAAGTTAGGTTCACAAATCGCTCAAGTTCTATTCTCAAAAAGCGTTAAATCATTTTTTCTTTGTACTTGCGGTTGGTTGGTTGATATGAAATGAGGGAAAAAAATGGTTCGAAGATCGGTTCTTGAAAGCATATTCAAAGAGATGATGAATATACGTCACCGCCTCGACGATATTGAAAACAACTTCTCAGGTTGGAGGCAACAGCCCGTAGACGTACCTGAATCCTCACTAATCACTTTGCCTGATCACTTAAGGAGAACCTACGTTATTGTGGCTTCTAAAGGCGAATGCAACGCGGTGGAAGTATCAAATCTTACGGGGCGATGCCGAGCAATTGAAAGCAACTATTTAAATCAACTTTCACGGATGGGTTGGCTAAACAAACGCCGAATCTCGAAGACAGTGCATTTCCGCCTAATATAAAAAGTTTGGAAAAATTGCCTGTATTCCCGCTAAGAATCTAAGTGGCGGTCGGGAGCTTTCTAAAAAGTTGGCACTTGTGTTTTTTGGGTTTTTTTTGTTGGGGTAATTTGGTAATTTTTAAGTGGTTCTGGTTGTTTTTTTGTTGGTTCGTTGTGCGGTTTTGCAGGTTAAAAGCGGGAAGAGGGTTTGGGGTTTTTGTTCTCCGTGTTTTTTGGTAGTCTACGCCTATGTTTAATAGTAACGTTTTTGGTAATGTTGTTTGGTAACGGTTATGAAGCGGCAGACTGGTGTGCGGGTTGAGGCTGAGGTTTGGGGGGCTTATCGGGCGGTTTGCGGTCGCGAGAAGCTGCGGCCATCCATTCCGATAGAAGAGTTTCTAAGACTAGTGTTGGAGAACGATTCAGCTTCAAGCCTTTTGAGCATGATGCGCGGGGTGGCAAAGGCGCGAGCTGAGGGTTTTGAGGCTTACGCTCGCGTGCTGTTAGACTGGTACACGCATGAGAAGTTTTGGTTCCACGTTGAGGGAGACGAGGATACGTCTGTTGAGGGGTTGTTGCTTAACGCTTTGAAGCTGGTTGTTGATTCTGAGCTGCGCCGACAGATCGAAGAGGCGCTTATCGCAAGCCAGCGACAGCGGTTTGAGAAGGGCAAGAGTTGATGAGGCTGAGGTAGTTTTGAAGAAAAAGTGTCGGAGCAGAACCATGGAGCAAACAACTAGTCGGTTTCCGCTGGTTGAAATCGCCAGTTAGATCTGAACCGTTGACTAAAAATCGGGTGGCAGGCTTGTTTACTCAGCTTTGCATCCATGCAGGTTTAGTTGACAGTGGTTCGCGAAGCGCGCCCGCGTAATCAGCCACTACGTGCTTAAAAGTTTAGTTATGCTGATTTCAGTTTCGAATCGTGGATTCGTGTTCTTCAAGTCTTTAGGGCGCGTCAATGCGTGCGACCCCAGTCTTGAAAGCTTTTCAGAAGAGGCATTGTTCAGATTTGGATGATGCGAGTTAGGGTTTGAGGGTTTTCATGAGTTTTTCGATGATGTTTAGAAGGCGATTGGTTATTTTGCCAATTGTTCCTAGTCCGCTTGCCATGCCGCGTAGGTTTTCTATGTCGTATTTGTTTATTGTTTGGGTTAACAAGGCTGCGGAGACGAATACGAATGTGAAGAATACTACGCCTACGATTAGCCGTATCCAGCTGGAGAAGTCTAGCTCTGAGATTAGGATGTAGGTTGAGGCGGCGGCTATGGTGGATGACAGCAGAATTTTTGCTGACGAGCGCCAGTCTATTGTCAGCTCGTAATGTTTTCTTATCCAGTAAAGCATTATGATGGTGGTGGGAATCCCAGTTACTAGAGAAGTTACAATCAGTCCTAAAACCCCAAACTGCATAATTAGAATGTAACCCATGGGGAAGCCGATGGCTGCTGCGATTAGGGTTAGGTACAGGATGAACGTGGTTTTTCCTTGACTGCTGATAAAGTTGCCCGTGCTTAGGCTTCCGAAGGCTGTGAAGACGTAGCTGATTGCAAGCAACGCCAAAAACAGTGGCGCCGTCGAGTATGCTTTTCCAAACAGCGTAGAAACTGCTGGTTCAGCTATACACATAACGAGCGCCGCCACTGGCACCACGAGGAGTGACGCGTATTTGACTGAGAACTGGAAGACGTTTAGCAGAGTTTCTTTGTCTTTTTGCGGGTTGAGCTTGCTAAATGCTGGAAACAGCATCGTTGTTATCGGCGTTGCAAAGAACGCTATTAGAACGACGAAAGTTGATGCTATTCCATAGTTGCCGATCGCGGTATTGTCGGTGACATAGAAAATTGGCAGCAGAAAAGCGTAATATTGACCTTGAAAGCCACTTATGATTGCTGAAAGCGACAAAGGCGTGCCATATGCTAGCATTGATTTAATGTAGGCTTTTATTTCGAGTTTAACATTGCTTAGTTTTGGTAGGTTCTTATATTGAGTCCACACAAGTGTCACACCTATTAATCCAGCGATTATCATGGCGACCGTATAGCCTAAGACTGCTCCGGAGGTGCCTAATCCCAAGATTACTAGTGTAATCATGATGATGGTTTTTATTGTGGATTGGCAGATGAGCATGATGCTGTTGAGTTCCATTTTTTCGATGCCTGTGAATGCGGCTGTGGCTGCATTGATGAGTCCGCCGGCTAAGATTGTGATTGAGGCTATTTGGATTAAGGAGGTTATTTCGGGGCGGTGGAACATGTTTGTCGCGAGATAGCCTGAGAGCGCAAAAGATATTGCGGATAATGCCATTCCGAGGGCTATTTCGAAGATTATTCCGGAGACGAGTATGCTTCTGACCTCTAATTCCCTGTCTTCTGATCGGAATTGGGCTGTGCATCTCACCATTGCTGAGTTTATGCCCCAGTCTCGGAATACACTTATGAGGTTGGGTGAGATCAGCACGATTCCATATAAGCCGTATAGGTCTGATCCGAGTAGTCTCGCGACGAAAATTGTGGCAATTGAGGAGATAACTGTGGAGATTACTAGACCCCATAGTAGGTGGAAGCTACCTTTTGCTGAAACTTTAGCCATTTCCGCAGCTTTGCTCATCTTTTTTCTTTCGCGACCTTATTTTGTATGTATGTTTGTTTAGTCTACTGCTGTAAACTTCAAAGATGTGCATCGTCCTTATTCTGTCTGTTTTATGGACTGAATACAGATAGGTAACTAAAAAGCACTTCTTCATAGTCACGATTGGCTAGAAAGAAACATCACAAAACGCTTAAAAGAAGATAACATGCGGTTGGAGCTTTCAAAAGTTAACTCTTGCACGCCTGCCAAAATCAATTAAAACAAGCTTAGCCTGCATACAAGTGGCAGCAGAAGACAAATAGTCTAAAAGCTCAACCAGCAGATTCAATGGTGACTTCAGATAATTCGCTGTTTGTCAGAAGCCAATGTTTGACACACCCTTCTTACGACTGTAACTTGGTTAATTCTCGTTTTCTCGATTTGAAGCGTCTATTTCACCTTTGTTGGCACTTCAATTATTTCAAACCTTAACCCGGGAATTTTGAGCAAAAAAGGAAGGCTGCAGGCGTGATAGCATTCCCTTCTGACATGGTTGCTTTCTTGCAGTAGTGGCAGGTCACATCTTAAAGTTCGAATAATAAGAAAATAAGCCCAAAAACGGGTGTTGCTAAATAGGCGTTAATTTTCAGGGTTTGGTAACTCGTTGTCAGGTTTTCGTTTTGAACGTTTGTTAGCTATTACTATGAAGATTAAAGTGATTGCGGCGACGTTTATGACAACGACAAGCGCAAGTCCTAATGATGTTGCTGGCGGTGGAGGTACTACGAATTGTATTGTCACTTGGTGAGTGCTGAAGTGCGTTGTGTACCACACGTAGAAGTTATCGGCATCTTGGCTGTAGCCTTGGCTTTGAGCTTGCTGCCCGTCGATGTACACGACTGGAGTTGTCCCGTAGGGTATCGCTGTCTTTGGAATAGTCATGTTGCCGAAGCCTACTGTTCCGCTTGTTCCCGTTACTGTGAAGGCTACCGTAGTTGTTGCGTTGGATTGGTATGGCGTGATTGTCATATTGGACATTTGTTGTGCAGTTACGTTTCCGCTGATTGCAATGTCAACTGTTGCGCCACTAGCTGTCGTCGCAGGCACAGTTGTTGCTGATGGAGTTGGTGAGGGCGATGGCGTCGGTGTTGGAGTGGGAGCTGCCGTTGGAGTAGGAGTTGGAGTTGCCGTTGGAGTAGGAGTTGGAGTGGGAGTTTGTGCAAACGTTGCAGAAATGGTATATGCAGCCTGAACATTAGTGAATGTGTACGAGCTAACAGCGCCA
The DNA here is from genome assembly GCA_050012335.1 of Bathyarchaeia archaeon. Classification (GTDB taxonomy): domain Archaea; phylum Thermoproteota; class Bathyarchaeia; order Bathyarchaeales; family Bathycorpusculaceae; genus Bathycorpusculum. Next base: position 2,388 of record JBEKHJ010000050.1, on the reverse strand, counting down.
ACTGAACTTCCATTCACTGAGACACCAGCAATGTAGTAGCCAGTGTTCGCTGTTATAGTGAAAGTTTGATTGTCACCATAGTTGACGCTTACATTTCCAGTCGGACTGATAGAACCACCAGCACCAGCAGAAGCATTAATAATGTAGGTGTTAATCGCGAAAGTCGCAGTCAAAGAACCATCAGCTGACACAGCGCTAAACTGGTAAGATTGACCAGCAGGCGTATTGACAGTCACCGCCTGACCATTAGCAGTTATGCTAGCGATGTGGTAACCAGTAGCAGGCGTAATTGTGTAAGTCGGAGTAGCACCATAATTAACACTGCCCGTACCAGGACTAATCGCACCGTTAGATCCAGCAGACACCGTAATCGTGTACGTGTTAACCGCGAAAGTCGCACTGATAGTATGAGCAGCAGTAACACCAGTGAAAGTGTAAGAAGTCACCGCGCCAACAGAAACGCCATCCACCAACACGTCAGCTACATGATAGTGAGCGTTAGCAGTTATAGTGAAAGCCTGATCACTGCCATAGTTAACGCTGACAGAACCACTTGGACTAATACCGCCGTTAGCACCAGCAGAAGCAGAAATAGTGTACTGAGTAGTCCAAGTTGCAGAAGCAGTCTTAGGACCATTCATCGTTATGCCATCGCTCGCCGAATAAACAGTGCCAGAAGCATCAGAACCCCAACTAGTAAACACGTACTGAACGCCAGCACCGCCAGAAATTGTTTCAGCACTAACACCAGCATAAGCCGTATCGCCGCTGTCATACCAGCCTTGACCAGTAGTAGATCCATGAGAACTAGACACCGCCAAATAATACTGAGTCTTAGCTCCATCACCAACAGAGTGAGCAGCATCCATCGTTATCGCTGGAACAGCAAACGTCCCAACACCAGACCGAGCCACATTAATCGTAGACGCATCAACCGCATAGCTCAACAAGTTACTCCGCGTACTGGAGTCAGCACCCCAAACATAATTCAAAACCACGCTCACACTCGATCCAGAATCATACCAACTATCACTCGTCTGAGAAGCAGTAATCGAGTTAACAGAGTTTGCAATCAACGTGTTAGTCAAGAAGTACTGCGTAACACCCAAATCACTAACAGAATGAGCCGCACTCATCGTAATAACTGGCACATTAAACGTTCCACTACCAGACCGAGCCACATTAATCGTAGACGCATCAACCGCATAGCTCAACAAGTTACTCCGCGTACTGGAGTCAGCACCCCAAACATAATTCAAAACCACGCTCACACTCGATCCAGAATCATACCAACTATCACTCGTCTGAGAAGCAGTAATCGAACTCACCGAACCAGACACCAAACCATTAGTCAAGAAGTACTGCGTAACACCCAAATCACTAACAGAATGAGCCGCACTCATCGTAATCGTCGGCTCACTGAAAGTTCCAGAACCAGCCCTAGACACCGGTGTAGTAGTCGAATCAACCGTGTAACTAAACAAGTTACTCCGCGTACTGGAGTCAGCACCCCAAACATAATTCAAAACCACGCTCACACTCGATCCAGAATCATACCAACTATCAGCAGTCGGACTAGCCGTAACCGAACTAACAGAACCAGACACCAACGTATTCGTCAACAAATACTGAGTAACAGAAACAAAGTTCACCGTATGAGCCGCAGACATAGAGACCGAAGAAGTCGTCAAAGTACCCGTATTCTGCCTAGCCGGATTCTGATTAACCGAATCAAGCTGCCAATTAGACAACGCAGTCCGAGTACCACCCGACACACCCCAAACCCAACTAGAAGACACCGTAGTAGACTGAGAACTATCATACCAACCCGTATCACCCGCAATCGCAGGAGCAGTCCCATAAGACACACCACTACCACCAACCACAGTCAACAAGTACTGAGTCACCGAAGCAAAAGTAACCGTGTGAGCAGCAGACATAGAAACGCTGGAAGTAGTCACAGTACCCGCAGTCGCAACACTATTAACAGTCCCAGAATCAACCTGCCAAGAAGAAACTCGCTGACCAGAACCAGAACCCCTACTATACACCCCATTAGAAGAAACCGTAGTAGACTGGGTAGAATCATACCAGTTATCACCCGTCGGACTCGCAGTACCATAAGACGCACCACCACCACCAGACACAGTAAGCAAGTACTGAGTAACACCCAAATTGCCCACAGAGTGAGCCGCACTCATCGTAATCGTTGGAACATTAAAATAGCCACTACCAGCCCTACTAACTGACGTAATGACCGAATCAACCGCATAGCTCAACAAGTTACTCCGCGTACTGGAGTCAGCACCCCAAACATAATTCAAAACCACGCTCACACTCGATCCAGAATCATACCAACTATCACTCGTCTGAGAAGCAGTAATCGAA
>JBEKHJ010000049.1:0-13453 GCA_050012335.1 Bathyarchaeia archaeon | reverse complement strand
CCAAAAGAGCGGAAATCGTTCCGTTAAATGACTCTTATGGCTTAACTATATCGGGCAAGGGCTTAGACGCTTTGGTTGTTAGTAAAGAAACAGAATCGACAGCTGCCAAAATAAACAAAATACGCGCGGAAGCAGGGTTTCCACCATTAAAAATTGTTACAATAAGCATGGTTCCAGCAGAAAACAGCACCCCAATCTCCACAACACGGATTAGAAGGGGAGAAATCGACCGAAACGGTCACTTGCTCAAGAGGGCACAAAAACGATGATTACAGAGGCTCCTTCACGAGGTTGCATATTTCTGCCAGCCGTCGAGGATTAAGCGAAACTTCCAAGCCATAACTTGTAATCTTCGCCACCACATAGCCTTCACGAATAAGATTCTTGAGCGCCTTCTTAACATCGCCCCTTTCATGCTTTGCAAAACCTTTTGGAACGTTATCAGCTGAAGTATGCTTCTCACCAATAAAGCGGTAATCAAGCATCTTGGCTAGGATGTGCTTTTCAATTTTGCTTGCCATTACTTTTCGCTCAATACTACTTAAATGTCACATTAAGATATTTAAGCGCAAATTTAAGGAGCTTACTTTTAAGTAACATCAATATGACAAATAAGTAACGTTTATATTTCAAAAAAAACATTACCTACCTACAGGCGCAGAAAATGACAAGAAACAAAACCCACGACCCAGCAACACTAGAACGCCTATTCGGCAGCTCAACAGCCACACGCATACTAGACTTCCTAACCCTATTCTATGACTACGACTATAGCAAAATGGACATAGCCAAAAACAGTGACATAAGCTTCAGACACGCCCTAAAAGAAATAGGCAAACTCGAAGAATTAGGCTTAATCAAAAAAACCCGAACCATCGGCAGAGCGCAAATGTACAAACTAAACACAGAAAACCCAGCAACCCAATTGCTCAGAAAATTCAAAATAGAATTAGCATGCCAAGAAGGGTTAAAAATCGCAGAGGCAGAACTCGCTAAAGAAGAACAAGCTAAACCGCCAAAAGCCGAAACAATACCTGCTTAAACCAAATCTTTTTTACTTTTGGAAAATCCCAGACTTTAGGCTGAGGGAGAAAGCGTCATTGCTGTTATAGTATTTCTCCTACTACATTGATAGGTTTACGAATTAACGACATTAAATCTTCAAGTCTCTCTCTATCCACAGTGGCAAGAACAACCGTGGCTGGACCAGCAGACTTGTTCAAATCCAATCCCTGCACCTCGACAAGTTTCAATTGCCTACCAACGCCAAAAGCCATCATTCTAGCCTCATCCGCAATGCCGAAAGTGCCAACAGGCGCAATGTCATGAACATATTTTTTCTGGGAAAGTTGAGTTACATTTTTGAGGTCGGCTATTTCACCCTTCGCTTCAGCCAAAATCACTTCGTCACCAACTTTAGGCTTGCCAACGGCAACTATTATGTCGCCAGGGCTTGTTTTTCCAATCCTCAATTCATCCTCGTTTGCAAAACCAACTACAGTTAACCCAGCGCCAGTTTGCACAGTTTCAAAATTATCCTCCGTATTTTCCATCAGTACTTGGTTTGGGTCAAGACCGAGACTTCTGGCTTCACGCCGAATGCCCTCTAATATCTCGTTGCCTGTAGGCTCCTTCTCTACACCTAACGTAACGGATAAAAGAAGAGGAAACGCACCTGTCGCTATCACGTCCATTAAGGCAACCCTTGCCAGAAACTTTCCTAAAACGCGTCCGTCAACTTTGACTTTATCCATTATTTTTGGACCAACCGCTCCTGACGAGGTTGACCCTGCCACTATAGCGTGTCCTGTGGGAACCTTCAGGATTGAAACGTCGCCTCTTCGTGTGTAAGTTATCTGTGCAGGCTTCACTTGGAAAACTATGGGACGCAGCATTGTGCCAACGTTCTCTACAAGGTGCAAATAGACTGTTAACGCTTGACGCATAACCTCTGATCGGCTGAGACCGTGCTTTTTAGCTAGTTTATCTATGTCTGTTATGACTTTGTCGGGTAAGCGAACGTTTATGATCTCCATCTTTAACCACTCGTGTTACAATTGTTATACGTGAAATCTCTTATTCTTTGTCATAGAAGTGACTAATTTTAGGCTTCGTGGGCTTAGCGCATGATTAATTTAGCTAAGTAAGGGCTAAAATTCAGAGAAATTTTATTTCGAGCGGTTTAGCACAAGTGTTATATGTATCCATACAATAAAAAAATTATGAGGAAACAAAATTGAACAAGAAAATTTTAGCTTTAAGTCTCCTTTTAATGTTAATAACCGTATATGTAACTTCAGTTTCCATTTCTTCAGTTAAAGCTGTTGGTGAAGGACAATGGATTCCTGGCTACCAAATTTATGATTACAATTCAGGGCAGCTTCTCAAGGAATTTAACATTACTACGGGCGTGAATATGACTTATTCCCCAATATTACCTGGAGCAGACCTTAAAGTAATTTTCACCGTTAACGTTTTCACTGCTGGATCTGGCGACCTTAAGCTTCAGACGGGCATGGGAAGATTGCTTAGTGGCACATACTGGGAGCTCGTTACCCAAAATTACACGTTAGGCAACGATTATAATCCAAATACAAATCCAGCGGAATTCACGTGGACTGAAGGAACTTTCACAATGATAGTTTATGGCACGGTTCCAACATCCGCTTCAAACACGTCAGCGCCAGTCAATTTGGTCAGCTTGTATGGTCCATCCGGTGGGGTGGCTATTGATCAAATCTCGGTAGTAGCAACCAGTGCCCTGCTGACTCAGTTCCAAACACTTTATGACCAAAGGGAGACACATCTGCAATCACTTATATCCTCTGGAGTTGCTCAAGGATACATCGACATCTACACAAACGTTCTTAACGAATCTCAGTCTGAAGCCAATCAAGGATATGTTGCCAGCGCCATTGCTCTGCTTAACGGACTGAATGTCTCGAATGAGCCTATGTCTTCAACAATGCAATCGCTCTTCATCCCGATAATCGGTGTCTTGGCCGTTGTAGCAGTTGTATTCGTAATCATGTTCCTGAGAGTGAGAGGGAAAGTAAGCTACTTCCAACTTGTCGTTGAAGACCAAATCAAGGACTTAGAAGGCTTAACGTTGAGAGCTTCAAAAATTGATCGAACAATGTCGTCAAATTTGGAGTCAGTTAAGGACAGATTGAAAAGATTAGTTGGGATGTGACAACCTACGAAAATCTACCAAAACAGTGTGCAACTGATAGGGCTCGGTTCAGCTGGAACTAACATTGTAGAAGCTTTTTTATCAAACAGAAAAACTAAAGAGCTGATGGAGAGTGACCTTACAAGGCTTTCTCTTTTAGCAATCGACATCGCTGACCCTGAAATCAGAAGTTTACAGGAAACCAATGAACGAATACAGAAAGCGATGATAAAAGCAGGTATCCCAAGCGAGAGAATGCGCCTAATCGCCCAATCAGTAAAATTCCCAACTGCCGAGGCAATGTTTGATTTCATCAACCAAAAATACAGCGAATACCTCGTGGGTGAAGGAGCCAAACTTAACTTTCATCCATGGCTAGAAACAACAATGGCTATTCCACCGATGGCTGGCGGCGCAGGCAGAAGAAGAGCCTTAGCAAAAGCAATCTACGCCTTAAACTATTACCAACTTGGAATAATCAGAAACTGCATAAATGCATTCAAAGAGCAAGCCCTTTCATCAATAGTTACGCCAACAGTGGTTTTGGTTTATGGATTAGGCGGTGGCACTGGAAGCGGTATATTCTTTGATTTCGCTAGGCATTTGCGAAAAGTGTTAGGTTCTGGCGTACCAATAATAGCTTTCGTAATAACTCCTTGTGGAGGAGATGACCCTCCAGCAAAAGGATGCTCCGCATTTGTATCGATGACTGAACTTTCGCTGCTGTTGAATAAGGATTACAATGAATTTGTCTGCAAGACATACGGTGACTACTATCGCAATCCTTTGAACGCTCTCATCTATTTGCCACTATTACCTGCTTTCTCAAAAGTAGGCAACATTGTCAATGCCCGAAGAGAAATGGACGACATGGTCGTAGACATGCTTTATGTCTTAATGGACTTTGATTTAGCAGACCTTCTAGGCGGAATCGGCACTGAAGTCGGACTTACAACCAACTCAGCGCACACGCTGGGCATGGTGAAAGTAATCTATCCTGTTGAAGATTATATATCAGCTTACAAGTTGAATTTTGAAGGAATTCAACTTCTACAGGAACTGAGAAAAGAAAAACTAGACATCCTCGATGAAATCAATGATATCGTAAAAGTGGATTATGAAGTAACAAGGGACCTTTTCAAGAATTACCTTATAAAAACGGGCACTTTCAACGAAGAACAGTTCGAGGAAAAACTTAAGACAACCATTAACAGCAATCCACGGCTTGAAGATGACTTAGAATTACATGTTAAAGGCATCGAAATACAGGTTAAAACCTGGTTAAGCGAAATCATGAAGTTCCTGTCAACCATAAAATTGATGGGAAAAACAGGGCCAATCGAAGATGCCATAATAAACCTGACACTCCGCAAAGATGGCACCAGAAAAGTAGATAATCTAGAAGCTTTGCTCACAAACCTTACGAAAACGCATCTAGAATTCTCTGAAAGAAAGGCAACTATCTTAGAAAGATTAAAGCAGTTGATTCCAAGCTCACAAGTTTTTACCTTAAGGCAAAAGAAGATTTTGGAGGATTTGGTAAATCTATCAGAACTTGCTGAAAAATCCCTCAACATACTCAAGTTCTATGATGAAACCAGATATCTAACTAACGCTTTAATAAGGTACTATGAAGTTCTTCCAGAATGCAAGAGTGAACTAGAAGATTTAAAAGACATCCAAGCAGAACTGGCAACAATCTACCTTGTAATTCAGTTAATGCTTAGAACACCCTCCGACGAAGCAAAAATGATAGATGAACACTTAACATACATTAACGAAATATTGACAAAACGCATGCAGAAAAGAGGCAATTACGACAACGAAGTCATGAGAGTGCAAGAGACAAAGAAACGAAAAGAATTTGATAAAGAAAAAATGGAGAGACAGCTAAGAAAAACTTTCAGCACAAAACGCTACGCCAGAGAACAGCTTTTGAATCTCGAGAGAGACCTGAGGAGGATAGGAGAAGAAGAATCTTATGCGCTTGATAACCTTAACAAGGTTGACAGCACAATCAAACTTTACGAAAAACTATCAAAGAGATTTGAACTTATAGCCGATTACCGTAAGAGACTGAATAAGATTGTGGATTTGCACAGGGAATATAGAGAAAAGATTGCTAAAATTGTCGCGCCTAAGAAGTACTTTGAAAAATCAGCTGACCTCACTGAAAGCGAGCAATTCAAGATCATATTCAAGATATTGACTGAACAGGAAGAGAGCCTTACAAGAGATGTAATATTCAAAGAAATACTCGACATGGATCACTTTAAGGATTACATGAAGAGTGTAATTCGGATTTTCAAAACACCAGGTGTCATGGGCTACAAACCAGTTTACAAGACAGATTACATTTGGGTTACTGTACAAGCGCCTCCAAACTTGTGGACCGAAGACATGTCTCAAGAGGTTTACACTGTACTAGCAGGATACGTTACCAGTGAAGTGTCAAGAACGATTACCGTTCGTGTAACTGAAGCTCGTGATCCATGGGTAACAAGACTGCTGGTTGTGGGCGGTAGAGGAAAACCTGAAGACCTGGAAGCTTACGATGAAATGCAGTTACTCTACAGCAAATCTAATGATTTCGAAAGGAACTTGTCAAGGTCTTATCTGCTTGAGCAAGGAGTTGCGGCGGGACAAATCATTAAAGAATTAAACCATAACAACGGCGTTAGCAACAATAGCAATGGTAATCAAAACAAAAAGTAAACTTAGGAAGGAGTTTGCTGCTCCTTCTGCCCTTCCAAATTTTTCATGATGGCTTGCCAATCTTCCTCTTTTATGAAACCTTTTTCAACTGCACGACTTTTCAAACTTTTAACTTTCTTATTTATGTCCGTGAACATTTTGGTGGTTTCAAAGCCGCCGATAAACAAAGTTACGTCTATTCGGTCACTTGTGTCTTCGACGTAGATGGGTTCGGTTATGTAGATGGATTTGAGGTTGGCTTTTTCCTTAAACCAGCCTGCTATTGCTAACTCGATTTTTCCTCTTGGAAGCTTATCTTTTAGGCTTATGGGCATGCGTAGAAGAACGTAGAGTAATGAAGCGCTTGATAAATCAAAGGTTAAAAGGGGCTTGAGCAATGTTGCGTTCAGCATGTTTTCTAGGGAACCGTAAATTTTGATGCTTGCCCCTGTGGCTAATAGAACAGTGAACATTTTGACGTTGAATGTTCTGGATAGCTCAGATACTTCTTGAACTAACGTTTCTTTAGCTAGCAATAGGTCCACTAGGTAATTTGCGATTATGTTGCCTTTTATTAGGGAGCCATTTCTGTCGACGCCTTCATAGTTTTCAAGGTGGTCCCTGTCTATGAGCAGAACTGTTGCTGCGTCGGTGGATACGCACATTCCTAATGATGCAATCGTGTTGAAGTATGCATCTGTGGGCTGTATTTTTGAGGGTAGTACGGCTATGGATAGTGAATTTATGTTTGAGGCTTTGAATTTAGATATTAAAACAGGTAATGAAGCGCTGCCAACTCCATCCCACACCGATGCAATCATCATTGCTCCATTGAGTTTTTCGATGGGTTTTTTCTTTAAGCCTTCGATTAATGTTTCGTCTTTTGAAATAAACGGTAACACATTATACCAGAAGTGAGTGTCAATGTTTGCGTCTTCAAAGCCTAAAATTAGGTATGGGTCAAAACCTTTTGGAATCCATTTGAAAATGTCGTCGCTTGATTTTCCTATGAGAATTGGCAATGTTTCGTCTGTTTTGTTGATGTATGGTTCTTTTAAAAGTATCTTGATGGGGTATTCGCCGATGCAAACTATGGCTTGCTTTGGAAACAATGGTTTTAAGGCTTCTATATGTTTCTTAACGCTTTCTAGAACGTTAAAAGTGCTTTTGCCATCTTTCATCAGGGGTACCTACATAAGATTTAAGAAGAGTTAGTTAAAATAAGGTTTTAGGTTGATTGCTTGAAGGAGTCTTCCCCGAAAACTTCTGGATTAAGCTCTTGGTATAAAACAAGGCAGCAGAAAAGCAAGGAAAAGGAAGAGCAGGAACGCAACCCCGAATCTGAAACGCTGAAAATAATCACTTTTGCGGTAACCGCTGTTGCTATGGCACTGGGGATGTCTTTTTTGCCGTTGTTTCCTCAACCCTTGCCAATTTTACTTGCTGTTCTAGTGGCGTTTGTAACTTTTAGGAGTCCACGGTTTGGGATGCCTATCGGTGGCGCTGTTATTGGGTTAGGCTTGATGTACCATTTGGCCGAATTGTACTTTATTTCCTTCCTCGGGGAAATACAGGTTCGCATAGCGGTAATCGTTGTCTGGATGACATTATTTGTCGTTTTACCCATAATTTTTCACCGCTACAAGAGCGCTCTTGCCATTGATTTGGGCATATTGGCGGTCACGATGCTCTTCTTTACTTCAACGTATTTTTTGGCTATTCCGTTGATTTTGGCTTCAGCGGTATTCTTCAAAAAATACGTTAGCCTAACAATCGTCTATTACGTTTTACTTTCGGTGCCTCTTCAGATTGTTCAGTACTTTAAGTATACTGTTGCAGTCATTGTTAGGCCTGATTGGTGGCTTGAGCCGGGTTCAAGTCCGCCTGTTTTTGTTCCTTTGAACTCGATTTTGGCGGATCTTAATGTGTCGATGAGCCAGTTTCGATTGTATGATGCGTCCCAAGCTGTTTATGCAATTACTGGCCAGCTTACTTGGAATCCCAACTTTGCTGGGCGCACCCTTTCGGATGCGTTAACACAGTATCGTGATTCTGTTCCTGGCATACTGATGTTCATCGTCATCGTGGCAGGGCTTTCTTTGGCGCTTGTTTTCGTGGCAAGGCTGTTGGTGCCAGGAGGTAGCAAGTCGTTTGCCGATAGGATTATTCCATCTTTTATGGCTACTTGTGCCGCAGCATTCTTCTTTATCATGCTGAGCGCTCTTCAATATGGGTTAGCTTTTACTGCAAATGTTAGCGCATCAACGATGGTGTTTGGCATTTTGGCGACGCTTTTGTTTACGCTTCCTGTAGCCTTCATTGATTATACTCCTAAACAAACATACACAAGCGCAGAGATTACTGAGAAGGCTCAAGCGCTTATGGGTAGATTGCAGGTTTTTGAGGGTCAATTGAATAATGTTAAGGAGAACATTCCTGTGGTTGTGAGTTCTCCTGAAGGCAAAATGTTAGTTATCAAGGATTCGCTTGAAGACCTGCTGAGAAAGTTTGCGATGCGGCTCTATGAACCGTCAGAATTGAACCAGAAATTTGAGGAGTTAGAAAAGTTAAGCAAAGACATCGACGATTTAGAATCGGGACTCAGCACTATACTGTCAGAGTACCAGATTTTTGCAAATTGCGAATTTTCTAACTGGATAGGAAAACTCAAAGACAGCGGCTTAGACATCAAATCCACAGTGAACGCTGGCTTCCAAAAAGAAATGCCTCTTGAAGCAAGAATAGGCGCTATCAAACAAGTCTTAGACGGAGGAAGGGTCCTTGCCAAGGATGTTGTTCAAGTTGCAGAGCCAATTTACGGAATTATCAGACCTTTGTATGATCCGACTCTTCCAGAGAAAAGCAGAGCGATAGAGTTCACGATGCAAAAGCTAGGGGAAAAAGAGGCACCATGGATTGCTATAGAGGCATTGTACAGTTCATTAAATAATTGGAAGAAGCAGTATGGCGCTGAAATCTTGGCGTCGATGAAGTATCTTAAAAGCTCCTTAACGCCGATAGCTAATTTGAGTGTTGAAAGCGAAGTTTTGCCGCCGATTTTTGGTGAAAACCTGCCTAAAGTGCTGGAGCATGCCAAGAAAGCTGAGGCAATGAAAGCGGCAACGGAGAAGAAAGCTGAGAAAGACCAGCTGAATATAGTGGACGTTATTGCGTTGAAAGATGATATTCAATCTTTCCTTGGGATTGCTAACGATGTGCTTTCGATGCTGTATGCTGAACTGATTAGTGAGGAAGAGGCAATTGAGCGTTTATTGCCGACAAAGGATTATTTGTGGGAGAAAAACACCACCTTGCGGGAACGCCTAAAGAACGCAACTGAAACTCTCGCAAACCCATCAAACTACAGGATTAACCAAATAATGGAAAACTTGCCCAAGTACCTCTCTTACGTGGATGAGACAGTGCAGACGTTGGAGGTTTATACTGAGCGGAAAGAGTTCCTGCTCAACTATCCGACGGCGGAAGCAGCCATCAAAGAACAACTGAAAAAGAAAAAGCGCCTTTCACCGCAAGACCTTCCATTCCAAGCAAAGTTTGCAGGAGAATACCTAAGACTCTACTATGTTCAAAGGTTCAGCGAATTCGCCTTCGACAAGGAGAACCTGTTGCTAACCAAGAAAACCTAACGCGTCAAAATTCAAGTGCTTTTTTGGGGTTATACCCCTCAATGATGATGTCAACCACTTTTTATATTACAAGCACTCTATATTACAGTAAATTTTCTGAGGAATAAAAAAATGGCTTATTTTTCGGATAGAGTTGAAGCTGGAAAACGCTTGGCTTCAGCCTTAAGGGATTTTGCCGGAAAAAACGGGATTGTTTTAGCAATTCCAAGAGGCGGCGTAGTTGTAGGCTACGAAATCGCGAAAGCGCTCAGCCTTCCCTTAGACGTTATTATTCCACGAAAAATTGGAGCGCCAGATAATCCTGAATTAGCTATTGGCGCCATGACCGAGGACGGAACCATAATCCTAGATGACAACTTAATCACGTACATAGGAGTACCACGGGACTACATTAAAGCAGAAAGCGAGCGGCAAAAACATGAAATTGAACGCAGGCTAAAATTATACAGGCAAAACGAGCCTTATCCCAGCTTAAAAGGTCTCGACGTAGTTATTGTGGATGACGGGATAGCTACAGGCTCAACCATGAAAGCAGCTTTGGCTTCAGTCAAAAACAGAGGCGCAAGCACCGTTACCGTTGCCGTTCCAGTTGGTCCACCTTCAACCATTAAAGAGTTAAAAAAACAAGCAGACCGAGTCGTTTGCCTCTACGCTCCTGAATATTTCCAAGCAATAGGACAATTCTATACGGATTTTAACCAAACCACCGACGAAGAAGTAATCCAACTACTCAAACAAAGCAAACAGAAAAGTCGTGAGAAACCAGCGGGGATAGTGACGGCATGATTCATCAAGAAACCGCCGTAAAAATTCCCATTGGTAGTGTAGTTGTAGAAGGCAACTTAACCGTTCCTTCCGGCGCTAAAGGCGTTGTGTTGTTTGCACATGGAAGCGGCAGCAGCAGATTCAGCCCCAGAAACCAATACGTCGCAAAATTCTTCAACGCCCAAAAAATCGGAACATTACTATTCGACCTGCTCACAAATGAAGAAGACCAAGAAGACATAGAAACAGCAGAGTACAGGTTCAACATAAACTTACTCGCTGAGCGTCTCATAGGAGCCACTGAATGGCTCAAAAAAGACCCCCAAACAAAAAATTATGCCTTCGGCTACTTCGGAGCAAGCACCGGCGCTGCTGCAGCTTTAATTGCGGCTGTAAAACTTCCAAATGATATTGCGGCTGTGGTTTCGCGTGGAGGACGCCCTGACTTGGCAGCGGATTATCTTCCCAGAGTGGTGGCGCCGACTCTTTTGTTGGTGGGCGGTTTGGATACGGTGGTGATTGAGCTAAACAGGCAGGCGATGGAGCAAATGTCCGCTGAAAAGAAGCTTGTAATTATCCCGGGCGCAACTCATCTTTTTGAGGAGCCAGGTAAACTTGAAGAAGTCGCTAAACTGTCAACGGATTGGTTCTTACGTTACATAGTTAAATAATAGCAAATTTCTGCTTGATTATGGGTGTTTATTCGCCTTTCGGCTGCTTATACATGTTAAATAACGCATAGTTTTCAGCCATGTTGTTTCACCAAGCATCATATACCGAACCGAAATTTTTCCATTACTATTGATAAAATTCAATAAAAATTGAGAAAAAATTTGGGTTTAAAATCCGATATTGATCGTTTTAGAGAAGTATCCGAATGGCGTTTTGACTCTTTCACCGTACACTTGCTTGAGTAACTCTACGTAGTCGCTGTTTTCATCCGTGTTGTACTCGTATTTTCCAACGGTTGAATGTATTTCCACGGTAAACTCGTGCAACAACACTTCGTTTGACCTTCGTATATCTTTCACTTTTACTTTGATTTCGCTTATTGTGTTGTTGTTTAATGCAAAGTTGCCTGGTGTTTCAGCAAGTATGGCTGCTGGCGGCATGGTTAAGTATCTTCTTGTGTAACCAAACGTAGCTTTAAACTGGTCTGCCCATTGTCCCCAGAAGCCTTTTCCTTCTGCTTTGGATTGCTCTCTTGATTGTTGCACGGCAGCGGTTAGCATTTCATTGGTCATTTGCGCAAAAATTAAACGTTGATTGGTCACTACTCCAGTGTAAGTGTCGTATCTTCCGAGCGGTTTTGGTTTTCTTAAGAGAATTACTCCGACTGTAGATTCTGAACTCATCTGCGGCGTAGGTGTTGCAGGTTGCATTTTCGGCGGGGCTTGAGCCATTGAAGCCTGCGTGGGCGGAGGTGGCGGTGGAGGCGGTGGCGATGAAGATGGAGAATAAGCCAGACGCTCAGGTGTTGGTTGAGCATTAACAGGCGGCTTGTTAAGTGCGGCTCCGCATTTGCCGCAAAATTTCTCGTTTGGGTTTACTTGTGAACCACAGTTTCCGCAATATGGCATATTTGAATCACAGATAGTAGATGTTTTGCAATTGTTAATAAATTTGACTATCTTATCAATATATGCGTTAAATCCTTAGCTAACGTTTCAGGTCAATGGAATTAGGGTTTGTTGATTGCGGGTTGTGCTTTTTTGCGTGGAGAAAGTGTCAATAGGTTCTTGAAACCAGAAATTAGAAACTTGTTAATTATAGAAATTTTTATATTTTTCGAAACTAGTTTATTCTATAGCTGTATTTTAGAAGGTGATTTTTTGGTAAAAAAGAAAGGTGAAGAGTATAAGTGTGAAGAATGTGGTCTTGTTGTGATGGTTGAAAATCCGTGTGGATGTGAAGCATGCGAACTAGTATGTTGTGAGCAACCAATGAAACCGGTCAAAGCAACAGCAAAAAGCACTGCCTCTAAGGCTCCTGCAAAGGCGTCTGAAAAAGCTCCTGAAAAACCAAAGAAGTAATCAAGCACTAAATTCTTTTTCGCAACTATTCTTTTTCTTTTGTGTTAGCACTCGAAATTCTTGAAAGAAGGAAAAAAGAAACCTAATACTGTTTTTCCGAAAATTAAATTGACAGAAAATATCAGTTAACACGCAAGGTTTAGAACAACTAAATGCAGAAGAAGCGGGTCCGACGGGAATTGAACCCGCGACCCCCGGATTAAAAGTCCGGTGCTCTAGCCTGACTGAGCTACGGACCCCGCTCAGATTTGTTGCGGCTATAGGAAAATGAGAAGGGGTTTTTTAGCATTTCGATTGAAATAGTGATAAAAAGAAATAGGTTAATGGATTGTTCATGCTCTCAGGATCATTGTCATGAAACCTTTGATTTTATCCTGAGAGTTAAGTATTGTTTCGATGGTTTTTGCGCCTTTTTCGGTGAGTTTGTAGACTCTTTTTCTTTCAAACCATGTTCCTTCGACTAGGTCGTTTCTTTCAAGAGAGTATAGAAGTGAGTAAACGGTGCCTGAACTGACTAGGAAGCCGAACTTGTTATGTATGTATGATATTGCATCGTATCCACTTATAGGTCCGTTTTGTAATTCGGCCATTATTATTGCGTCCATGAAGCTTTTGATTACTCTTTCATGCATTTTTTTTATTATTTTTGCTTCTGATTTTTCGCCGTTAACTGTAATTGTTAATGCTACCATGCTTTGCACGCTCGTTATTGTTTATTCGTGTTTAGATATATAAGATTTATTCGGATTTAGAATAGTATGTTATAACAGAATCAGAAAAGTATAAACAAAATTAAACTTGCCTGCGCCTGAGCCATTGCGAATAACAAATCACATTTTCATATATTGTGCCATAGCATGGCAACGGATATGCAATAATTTACATGGAAATGTCATTGGCTTTAACTAAAATCTAAAAAATTTTCAATTTTCATATACATAAACTCGTAGAAATAGCCTAAAATTTTAATGCAAAATTTCCATTCCGCTGCAGCTGCAATCATTTTTAATAGTTAGCGATATATGTGCATGTTAACAAACGTTATCTCTTCTTTTACGCTAAAAAGGTACGGTGCCTTAAAATTGATTTCATGGAAATATACATTTAAACGATTAAATGAAGAATACGAAATAGCTAAGAAA
>JBEKHJ010000048.1:0-13621 GCA_050012335.1 Bathyarchaeia archaeon | reverse complement strand
AACAAGCGATACTTCTGATTCATCAAAAAAAGTATGTTGACGCTGAAAAACTTGTTAAGAGCGCTAAAGAGAAAATTTCAAGCCTTCAGGATTTAGCTAAGGATTATCCTGAGATTGTTTATGGCGGTATGTTTAGTGCAGCGCTTCAGGAATATTCGGAAGCACGGATATTTTTGACGCTAGTTAAGGAATCGCGTTTTGTTACGCCAGCTGAGGTTAATGTGCCTTCGGTTGATTACGTACTTGGTTTAGCGGATGTAATAGGTGAATACAGGCGCTTAACACTAGATAATTTACGTGAAGGAGAAGTTAAAAAAGGCGAAGAATGCTTGGAAATCATGGATCAAGTTTTCATTCAGTTATTGGCTCTTGATGAGGCTTACATGCTTGTTCCAGGACTCAGGCATAAATCTGACATTGCAAGAAGAATAATCGAAACCACACGCGGCGACATCACGTTGGAAATCGGTAGAAAATCCCTTGAGGATCACTTGAAGCAGTTTGAACCTATGAAACGCAGCACTAAACGTAAGCCAAAAAAAGGTTAACATTTGAATCAACCCCACAAGTTAATGAAGAATTTTTCCATAGAAAGAGCACACAAAGCGCAACTTTGTTTGTCGCAGAAAATTATTTTGGTGGACAGTTTACCGCCAAAAATTAGAACCGTGGCCGGCGTTGACGTTTCATACATGGGAAACTTGGGCATCGGCGCCATATCAGTTTTGGATTATGAGTCTTTGAAGATTTTGGAAACCCAAGTTTCAATGTGCCAAGTAAAAATGCTTTATATTCCAACTTTGCTTTCCTTTAGAGAAATTCCGCCTGCAATATCAGCAATCAAGAAATTGAAAATTCAACCAGACGTGTTCCTGGTTGACGCACAGGGACTAGCACATCCCTACAGGTGCGGATTCGCCAGCCACCTTGGACTTGCAATTGGAAAACCCACTATTGGCGCTGCAAAAAGCAGATTGATTGGCACGCCAGTGGAGATGGGTGGGGAAACCTTTTTGGTTGATAAGGGCGAAGTCATCGGTGCCGTAGTGACTACAAAGCAGGGTGTCAAGCCAATTTACGTGAGCATTGGTCACATGGTGTCTCTTGAAACAGCCATCAAAATCGTTAAGCACTGCGCTAGAAGTCGAATTCCGGAGCCGCTACTGCAAGCCCACAAGTTAGCAACTAAAGAAAGAATCAGACTTGCAAAGGAAAGCAAAGTAAATATCAATGAAAACTAAACTATCCGCTAGAGCGTGAATTATTTGGCTGAAGAAATATCATTCGCTGAGTTCCAAAAACTTGACTTGTGCATAGGAAAAATAGTTGAAGCAACCCCAATTCCAAACTCAAAAAAGCTAATTAAAATAACTGTTGATTTTGGGTCGGAGAAAAGGCAGGCGGTTGCAGGTCTGCTTAAGTGGTATAAGCCTGAGGAATTGGTTGGCAAAAAATGCGTTTTCCTGTTAAATCTCCAAAGGCGTGTGTTGGCCGGTGTGGAATCGCAATGCATGATTTTAGCAGCTGAAGACATTGAAGGGAACGTTACTGTGTTGCAGCCTGAGAAGGATATTGCTGAAGGAAGCAAAATTGGCTAACTAACAAAGGATTTAGTTATTTTTCTGCCAGAATATGCTTATATTGTTATGGAAAAGTAAATTAGTAATTAAAACACGTAATTGTATAATTTATTGTGGAAGGTTAACTTAATGACAGTTAATGAAGAAGCACTAATGTGGGTCGAAAAGTACCGCCCAAAAAACCTAAACGAGGTCGTAGACTTACACGACATCGTTGAAAGCCTTAAAGCTTTCATGAGAAACCCAAAAACGATGCCTCACCTGATGTTCGCAGGGATACCGGGCACTGGAAAAACGACTGCTGCCCTCTGTATTGCTCATGAACTTTTTGGTCCAAACTGGAAAAGCTTCACACTTGAGCTCAATGCGTCCGATGAAAGAGGCATCGACACTGTGCGTGAAAGAGTTAAAGATTTCTCACGTTATAGCCATTCAGGTTTTGGCGATGTGCCGTATGCGCTGATTATTCTGGATGAGAGTGATCAGATGACGGGCCCTGCCCAGACAGCGCTGAGAAGAATAATGGAAACCAGCTCCCGCACATCCAGGTTCATCCTGATATGCAACCAATCAAGCAAGATAATTGAACCAATACAGAGCCGCTGCGCAATATTCAGATTTTCAAGACTTGACAAGCAAGCGATGAAAGAGCATCTGCAGTACCTAGCCCAGAAAGAAAACGTTAAACTGTTGCCTGAAGCAGCTGAAAGAATAGTTGATTACTCAGAAGGCGACCTCAGACACGCAATAAACGCGTTGCAGACAGCTTCAGTGTACAAGGAAGGAGTAGTAGATGAGAAGACAGTCTTGCTGGTCATCGGGGAAGCCAGCCCAATGCAAGTTCAAAAAATGATTAGAAAAGCATTATACGGCGACTTTATGGAAGCAAGAAAAACAATGTACGAAATAATGGGGTCTTACGGCTTTTCAGGCTCCGAAATAGTGCGCCAGATACAGCGGGAGATATTCAAAATGTCGGATCTTACACCTGAACAAAAAGCCGACATATCAAACATCATCGGCGAGTACGATTACCGCTTAACACAAGGCGCCAACAGCGACATCCAGTTAAGCGCGTTGCTTGCTCAATTCGCAAAATTTGGTAAATCCATAGGGGAAACTAATTGAAAAATGATCTTTTATGGGTTGAAAAGTACCGCCCAAAAAAGATAGAAGATATAATCGGCAACGAAGAAGCGAAAGCCACTTTTATCGAATGGCTGAAAAGCAAGCGGCGAAGTAAGAAGGCAGTTTTGCTTTATGGACCGCCTGGCGTGGGAAAAACGGCACTGGCTAACGCCGCCGCAAAAGAGTTTGGGTTTACCATTATTGAAATGAACGCAAGTGACACACGGTCAGAAAAAGCCATAAACAAAGTTGCTGGACCAGCCACTTCCTTTGTTGCTTTAGACAGATTCTCAGCCGAAAGCAAAGGCAACCTTCTCTTCCTCGACGAGGTTGATGGCATCGCAGGCAACGAGGACAGAGGCGGAGTAAGCGCCATAATAAAAATCGTTGAGGAATCCCGAGCGCCAGTAATAATGGCAGCAAACGACCCTGACTTAGACAAGCTAAGACCCCTAAAGAAAGTTTGCTTGCTCATACGGTTTCAACAAATCCGAATACCGCTTATCATTGCTTTGTTGCAGAAAATTTGTTTGCTGGAACACGTCAAAGCAGAGTTTGAGGCACTCGAGAGAATTGCCCAAAACAGCAGAGGAGACGTGCGGTCAGCAATAAACGACCTTCAAAGCCTAAGCGAAGAAAAACGAGGGCTTACTCTTCAGGATACCATGGTGCTGAGTTCAAGAAACAAAGACTTCAGCATGGATGAAACGCTGAGAGGGTTTTTCTCGGCAAAATCAATTGCGGAAGCATCAACTCTACTTAGCCGCTCAAGCGTCGACTATGACGATTTTCTGCTTTCAGTAAGCGATAATCTCCCAAGACGATACACTGACCCCTCAGAGCTTGCCGCAGCCTACGATTTTGTGTCTCAAGCAGATGTTTTCCGAGGAAGGGTTGGAACTGAGAACTGGCATCTTTTGAAGTACTTTTACAATTCCTTATCAAAAGCAGTAGCGGTCGATCCTGAATCATACAAACCCTTTGAATTTATCTCGCCGCCCATCAGAATTATTACTTTGTTTTGGACTAAAGGCAAAAGAACAATGCTAGACGCCATTTGCGGTAAAATAGGAGCCCAATGTCATGTTTCTCATGAAATAGCTAAACATGATTTTGTTCCATTCATCAAATGTATTTTGCAGAAACAAATGGCAAGCCCGATTGCTTCCTGGCTTAAGTTTACCCCTGAAGAGGTCGATTATTTAATTAAAATGAACAGGTTCTAGGCGAGGGAAATGGTGACGGTTCTTAATAAGAAGGCTTTCAAGCTCCCAAGGGTTGAAAAAGAAAAGTTTATCCTCCTATTGCGCCTCGGGTTGGAATATAATCGAGAGCAAGGCGTCTTTTCCATCAGCAGTTATAACAATATTGAAAAACTAATGGATACAATCGCCAGCATACTAAACACTGAAGTGGTTTTCCTTCAGAACTGCACTCGCTGCGGAAAAGACTTTTCATGCGGTGACTGCAAATATAACGAGTTATGCACCACTAAGAATCTGCCCCTCAGCTGTGTTTGTCCCCAATGCTTGAGGGATAGGAAGCAGTTTGAAGAGTACCTTGAAAAATTCTAAAATCTTTCTTTTGATAATTAATTAAATGTTGCGTTTTTTTGTTTTTTTAACCACGTATATCGTTGAACGGTTGTTACATTTATTTCGTATAATTAGCGTTTTTTTCATATAGATGCTGTTGCATAGTGTTAAATACTGAACAATCGTACTGTGTACAATTTAACATTTAGCGGGAACTAGGAAGAGTGAGAAAATGAGTGAACGTGTACAAAAAAACGGTTCATACCTAAACGGAAAATCAACGGTTGGAACAACCACACGAGTTAAAGACACAAGCACTATCAGCGGCATGTGCCCAATATGCATCCGCGACTGCCCAATCATGTGCGAAATCGGCCTTTCAACCTTCAGAGGACGAGAAGCACTCTACCCGGAACCAGCACAATTCGGAACAAGCACCGCGGGAGCCCTAAAAAACTTCGGCTTAGTCTGGTCACACTTCAGTATCCAAGCAGGACTCTTCGATGCGCAAGGAATCAAAGAAAGCAGCGAAGTCGCCATATTCCCAAACGTTAACATCGAAACAACCGTCGGCGGAATGCCACTTAAACTACCAATCCTGACAGGCGCCTTCGGCTCAACAGATGTTGCACGCTTAAACTGGGATGCCCTAGCAATCGGCGCAGCCTTATCAGGTGTGTCAATAACTGTCGGAGAAAATGTCTGCGGAATGGATGTTGACGCAAAAATAACTAACGGGAAAGTAACAGAATCAAAAGAACTCAAGCGCAGAGTCGATTCTTTTAGGAAGTTTTGGGATGGAAAATACGGCGACGTAATCGTTCAAACTAACGTTGAAGACCAAAAGCTAGGCATAGACGCTTATGCCCTATCCAAGCTAGAAGTGAATATTATTGAGCGCAAATGGGGTCAAGGAGCCAAAGCCATCGGCGGCGAAGTACGCCTCAAAGACCTGCAAAAAGCTATTCTGCTAAAGAAACGAGGCTACATTGTCATTCCAGACCCAGAAGACCCAGTGGCACAGCAAGCATTCAAAGAAGGCGTCTTCCAAACATTCGAACGTCATAGCAGAGTTGGTATTCCAAAAGAGAAACCGTTCATCGAGGACATCGAATGGCTACGCAAGCAAGGAGCAAAAAAAGTGTTCCTCAAAACAGGCGCATACAGGCCGTCAGCAGTAGCATACACTATGAAGTTCGCTTCAGAAGCAAAAATCGACGCTTTAAGCTTTGACGGCGCAGGCGGCGGAACAGGCATGAGTCCAGTGTCAATGATGGATGAAATGAGTATCCCAACCATATACCTGCAAGCCATCGTGCTCCGTTGCGCACAAATATTAAAGAAGAAAGGCAAGCACGTTCCAGACCTTGTCATGGCAGGCGGCTTCATCGAAGAAACATCCATATTCAAAACCATTGCCATGAGTAACTTTGGGCAAGGTCCACTTGTTAAGGCTGTTTTGATGGGGCGCTCACCAGTCACTGCAGCCATGAAAGCAAGCTACTTCAAGCAACTCTCGCAAGAAGGCAAACTACCCAAGACCTTTGCAGAGCGATTCGGCACAACTCCAGATAAATTCTTCATAGCCACACCAGAGCTAAAAGCAAAATATGGCAAACGCTTCAGTGAAATCCCAGCAGAAAGCATAGGCGTATACACATATCTGAATGATAGAGTTGGCGTGGGATTGAAACAGTTGATGGCTGGCAACAGAAAATGGAAACTTAACCTGCTTAGCAGGAACGACCTGATGAGCCTAAGCGAAATAGCCACCAAAGTCACAGGTATCCCGTTAGCCGACGAAGTTGAAAAAGACGCAGTCGAGAAAATCCTAGACTATTAAACCTCTTTCTTTTTTATTTTTTTTAATTTGATTTAATTATAACTAATTTTTAGGTTGTTTAATCCAAAATTAAACAATAGTTGAATACCAATTATCCATTTAATGGAGGACCGATCTCTCCGAGCACTACTGGCGAACTTCTGTATACAAAAGCATCAACCAAACACACAAAAAAACGCGAAGGCAATTCTTATCTAGCTATTTCCATTAACAATCTTATAAGAAGGAATCAGTTATGGCGGAAGAACATACACCATTAAGCGTTGCTCTGTCTCAGCTTAAATTGGCTTCCAAAAAGTTACAGTTGGATTCTGGCATGCACAAGATGCTTAGCTTGCCAAAACGCTCCATCATTGTCAGCATCGACATCCGCATGGATAACGGAACCGTCGGCGTATTCAGCGGCGTCCGAGTTCAACATTGGGATGCGCGTGGACCGTTCAAAGGCGGAATCCGCTACTACCCAAACATTACTCTCGACGAAGTCACCGCACTCGCAATGTTGATGACTTGGAAATGCGCCATCGCTGACATACCGTTTGGCGGAGCAAAAGGCGGCGTGTGCGTTGACACTAAAAAAATGAGCAAACACGAGCTTGAACGATTAACAAGAAGATACGTCAGCCTAATCTTCGAATATTTGGGACCACACCGTGACATTCCTGCGCCAGACATGTACACTGACGCACAAACCATGGCATGGATAATGGACACTTACAGCCAACTCAAAGGCTACAGCATACCCGAAAGCGTCACTGGCAAACCAGTCGAAATCGGAGGCTCTTGGGGCAGAACGGAAGCCACGGGCAGAGGAGTAATCCACTGCGTAAAACAAGCCGCAGAAAACAACCACCTGAAACTCAAAAACGCCACCGTAGCCATTCAAGGCTTCGGCAACGTCGGCTACCACGCAGCAGTGGCAGCGCAAGAAGTAGGCTGCAAAATCATAGCCGTTAGCGATTCCACAGGAGGAATCTATTGCCAAAACGGCTTAAACCCCGCGGATGTTTTAGTGCATAAAGAAAAAACCAAATCTGTCCAGAACTACAAGGGCTGCAAAAACATAACTAACGAAGAACTACTTGAATTAACTTGCGACGTGCTTATTCCCGCAGCCTTAGAAAACCAAATCACCTGCAAAAACGCAGACAAAATCAAAGCAAAAATGGTCGCTGAAGCAGCAAACGGACCGACCACGCCTGAAGCCGATAAAGCATTGTACGAAAAAGACATTTGCCTAATTCCAGACATCCTCGCCAACAGCGGCGGAGTAACCGTAAGCTACTTTGAATGGGTCCAAAACCTAACTCGCGAGCAATGGCCGCTTGAAAAGGTCAACAGGAAACTTGAAGCCAAAATGACCAAAGCATTCAACGATGTAGTCGCCCTTGTGGAGAAGGAGGAGAGCGATATGCGCACAGGCGCATTAATGCTGGGTGTGGGAAGAGTTGCGAACGCCATAAAAACACTAGGATTATGGCCATAAACACACAAACTTTCATGTTCCCTCACAGAACAATGTTTACAATTTTAACTCTCCCGCGTAATGAACATGGAATTTTTCAGAAAAATCAACAAGCGCCGAGACTATATTAAGAGGGGATATAATCTTTTCGAGCGCTAGAGGCGTAAGCCTTCTTTAGCATTGTTTTTTCTAGTGCAAACGCTTAAAACTGTTCTTGTTATATCTGTTGAATCCCACAAAAGGGAAAAACAATCGGACTTGAGAGGGAAAAAGGGACTTGGCAGCGAAAATATGCACACTGGATTTCTGCTATGAAAACTCACTGGTTAAAATTGTGGCTAACAGGAACTGCCCAGAGATTAAGCTTGCTGGATTAACTGTTGGTCCCTTTGATGAAGGAAACGAGTATGAAGTTTATTTTTGGGTGGCAAAAGAGTTAGCGAATTCAGGAATGGTTCATTTCCGAGAAGACGACATTTTGGACGCAACCAAGCTTTTCAAGGTGCAATGGAAAGAAGGCGTGCAAATCCCAGGTCAAATTTCTGAGTTGCCAGAGGATTTTTACCCTAAACTTAGACGCTACCTAGTCACAATAAAAGAAGAAATATCAAAACAGCCCGAAAAAATAAACGAGTACGAGAAAACCAAGCATTTAGCCAAAGACATAGTAAATTCAAGGCTTAAAAAAATAGTTTCCTTATCTGCTGGACCAAGTCAAACTGATCAAGTTCTAAAAAAACTCACAAGCGAAGAAAAAATCCTTTACGAGCAACTAGTCAAATTAATCTCCCGGTGGAAAACAAAAATACTAGAAAATGAAGGAGATAAGTAACGATGGCTAAGGAAATAACAGTAGATGCGCAACAACTTTTTCAAGAGTTTTTTAAGAAAGAAAAGTATCGCCAAAGAATCGCTCAGTTAGCCATCACAGGAAAAAACTCAATAGTAATTGATTTTGTAGAACTTTACGGATTCGACCAAGCACTCGCTGAACTATTACTCAACAAGCCAGAAGAATACTTGCAGCATGCAGGCAAAGGAGCTTATGAACAACTGCGCATCGAAGATGCAGAATACGCGGAAAAAATAGAAAAAGTCATAGTCAGAATCGTAAAACTCCTCGGCAAAGAACAACTCAGAAAACTCGGCTCAAGACAAATGGCAAAACTAGTCATGGTTGAAGGCATAATTGTCAGAGCCACACCCGTCCGACCAATGGTTCTGCAAGCAGCCTTCAAATGCAAACGCTGCGGAACCATGAATCAAGTTGAACAAACAGGACAATTCCTAAAAGCACCAGCCATATGCCAAGCTCCTGACTGTGGAAGAGATGGACCATTCGAATTTGTCCAAGAAGAATCCATATTCATAGACTCACAAGACCTTCGGCTACAGGAAAAGCCTGAAGATTTACCTCCAGGGCAATTACCACGTACATTAAGCGTCAAACTTGTCGGCGACGACATAGTTGATGTTGCAAGACCAGGAGACCACATTTCCATAGTTGGCATAGTGCGCGCTTTCGCCCCTTCACTGATGGGAATGGGAAAACTCAGAACATTCATACTCCAACTAGACGCTAACTCAATAGAGGTCTTAGGTAAAGAACCAGAAACCTCGCCACCCACACCTGAAGAAGAAGAAAAAATCCTTGCACTCTCAAAAGACCCATGGGTACACAGGAAAATCATACAGTCAATAGCGCCATCAATCTTCGGCTACGAACACATCAAAGAAGCAATAATGTATTTGCTCTTCGGCGGAGTATCAAAAAGCCTCCCAGACATAAACATAAGAGGAGAAATGAACGCTCTCCTAATCGGTGACCCAGGCACAGCCAAATCACAACTCCTCCAATACGTAGCCAGAATAGCGCCAAGAGGGTTATACACGTCAGGAAGAGGAACAACCGCCGCAGGCTTAACCGCTGCAGTAGTAAGAGAAAAAGGCGGAAGCATGACCCTTGAAGCAGGCGCACTCGTACTAGCCGACAAAGGAATCGCATGCATCGACGAAATGGACAAAATGCGCCCAGAAGATCGAGTCGCAATACACGAAGCCATGGAACAGCACACGGTTTCAGTTGCAAAAGGAGGTATTGTCGCCACATTAAACGCTAGAACTGCAATACTTGCAGCAGCTAACCCATCCTTAGGCAGATACGAACCCAACAGGACAGTTGCCGAAAACATTTCACTGCCAGTCACTATCCTTTCGCGTTTTGACTTGATTTTCGTGCTACGAGATGTGCCCAATAAAGAAGCAGATGGAAAAATGTCTCAGCACATCTTGGAACTTCACAGAAGAGGAGCAAGCCCTGTAGAAGCCCAGGTTGATGCGGAGCTGCTGAGAAAATACGTTAGTTTTGCTAAGGGAATCAAGCCAGTATTGGGTAATGACGCGTTGAAACGGTTAAGAGACTTTTACTTAGCCATGCGTTCAGCCAGCGAAACGGAAGGTTCACCAGTGGCAATAACTGCGCGCCAACTAGAATCACTTGTTCGCGTTTCAGAAGCTAGAGCACGTATTGCATTGCGCAAGGAAGTAACAGCTGAAGATGCAGAAGCAGCCATAGCAATCATGAAGAGATCGCTAGAAGAAGTTGGAATTGACTTGTCCTCATACAAAATAGACATTGACTTAATAATGACTGGAAGACCCAAAAGCATCCGAGACAGACTGCACGTGATATTGTCAGTACTTATGGATATGGAAAAAGTAACAGGCATAGTTGAGAAAGACGCACTTGTCAACGAACTCGAAACCAAGCATCAGATTTCCAGAGGCGAAAGTGAACGAATGATAGGACAATTGCTGCGTGAAGGAACAATTTATGAACCCAGAGAAGGATGCCTAAAGAAAACCTAAAACACAAAAGCGAGACAAAGCGTGATGAAGCCAGTTGTAGTTGTTGCAGGAACTAGACCTGAAATAATCAAGATGGCACCCATAATTAGAGCCTTAAGCAAAACCAAAATCCCATCAGTATTTGTCCATTGCGGTCAACACTATGATTACAACATGGCTCAGCAATTCATTGAAAACCTCGAGTTGCCAGCACCTGATTACTCTTTTAAAATTGAAGCTTCTTCGCCTGGAGCACAAACAGCAGAAATAATGGTGAACATGGACCAGTTGCTAGAGAAGGTTGAGCCTTCAATTGTTTTGGTTGAAGGTGACACAAACAGTGTTTTGGCAGCAGCTTTAGCAGCTAATAAACGAGTGATTCCTATCGGGCACGTGGAAGCTGGTTTGAGAAGTTTTGATCTTCGCATGCCTGAAGAACATAACCGACGTTTAACTGACCACATATCTGAATACTTGTTCGCACCAACGGAGAAAGCGAAAGCAAATCTTTTGAAAGAAAATGTTTGGGGCAAAATCTACCTGACAGGGAACACGGCTATAGATGCGGTAATTCAGCATTTGCCAATTGCAGAAAAAAAATCAGCTATAATGGAAAAAATTCCTTTCGACACTTTCGCTTTAGCAACGGCTCACAGGGCGGAAAACGTTGATAACGTGTCGGTTCTTGAGTCTTTTATGGAGGTTTTCTCAAAATCCCCAATTCCAATCGTTTATCCGATGCACCCGCGAACAAAAAAGAGACTCCAAGAAAATAAAATGTTTGCTCAAATGGAAGCATTAAGGGATGTGTTGATTCTTCCGCCGCTGGGATACTTGGACTTTTTGATTTTAATGAAAAATTGTAAACTGATAATTACTGATTCAGGCGGTATTCAAGAGGAAGCCACTGCTCCAGGCATAAGAAAACCAGTGCTGGTGATCCGTTTGTCAACTGAGAGGCAGGAAGCAGTGGAAGCAGGATTCGCCAAGGTAGTTGGAACTGACAAGAAAAATATTTTGGCAGCTATGGAAGAAGCGGTTAAAAAGGAAGTTGAGTTGCCCTATGCTTCACCTTTCGGCGATGGCACAGCAGCCCAAAAAACTGTTGATATATTAAAGGAAAACTTTGCTTAGGATATGTAAGTGGTCTTTTTAT
This sequence comes from Bathyarchaeia archaeon, assembly GCA_050012335.1. GTDB lineage: Archaea > Thermoproteota > Bathyarchaeia > Bathyarchaeales > Bathycorpusculaceae > Bathycorpusculum. The sequence continues at coordinate 2,067 of JBEKHJ010000048.1, read as the reverse complement.
CTTCTTCTTTACGTGTTTGTTCTGCTTGCAGAGCTCGTTTTTCTTCAATTTGCTGCAGGCGAGTCACCATTGTTTCTGCTCGGGCAATTTCCTCGTTCAATCCCGTTAAGTCTAAGTCGAAGTTGAAGGTGGATTTTAAAACTTCTAAAACGCTTTTTGCTGCAAGTGGATCAGGCAGGTATCCGCGTGTTTCGCCAAGCAGGCAGAGGGCACTTATTTTTTTGAATCTTGCTAGACCAAGAATTAATCCTGCTGTTCCAACAATGGGGCTTCCTGAAGTGCTTAGGGTTGCGCCTGCTTGTAGTGCTTTGTCCAGGATTTCCTGCGAGGTTGCTGCTATGAAGACTTTGGGTTTTTCTTTTGGTTCCATTCGGTAGCCGCCGATTGTTGCGATTGTTTTTATGTTGTATTTTTCTGAGAAGTCAAGAATTCGATCGGCAATTTCGTATTGGCCTTCGATTGTTTGCGATTGGCTATCGCCAGTGAATAGGATTATGTCGTTTGGTCCGTTTGGGTTTTTGTAGTAGTAGAATACGCCTCTTAAAAGGCGAACGTTTCCTTTTTTGTTGACTAGGACAAAGTACGGAAAGTGAGGTGAGTAGAGGTAGGCAATTTTTTTGGCTTTTAACTGTTTGATCATGTAGCGAAGGGCGATTTTGCCCACAAGCCCTAAACCCGGAAGACCTTCGATGAGAACGGGATTGTTTGGTTCTATTTGCAAGAATTCTTTGATGTAGGTTTCTTTCATGTGGTGCTACTCCTTTTCATTGCCATTCGGTATTTTAAGTATTTATCATCTGGGGAAAATTTTGGTGGATGTGGAATTCTGACTGGTCCACCGCAGTAAGGGCAACTATTTTTGTTCAGAGTGTATTTTTCGCAGTTTTTGCATTTGCGTAGTTGCCATACCAATTATTTTTCCCTTCTAAAAGTGCCTTGTCCACCTGCTTTTGTGATGTTTGACACGACACTTTGGGCTGCTTTTTGCAGGACGTCTTCCGCTCGTTTGTAGTTTTCGGCTAATGCTTCAATGCTGTATTTTGGTGCTGCTATAACGTAGAATTTTATGTCCGCATCTTTTGTTTTTTCGGATTTTGCCTTGAGGAATACTTCTTTGATTATTTTTACTCCGTTGGGTTTCATGCAGCGGATTTCGAGGACGCCTTTTACTTTCACCATTTTCACGTGGATGCGTTCTTTTGCTACTTCAGCGAAGGCTTTGGCGAGGTTTTCGGGTATTCCTATTTTCACTAGTTCTTCTGGTCCTTCGATTACTGCTTTTTCGAAGCCTTCGTATAAACCGAATTTTTCTTCTATTATTGCGCCTGCTTTTTCGTAAATTTCATCGTTGGTTAAGCCGACTTTTTCTGCGACTTCACGAAGTAATGCTTCGGCTTTTCTTTCTTTTTTCCATGAGAGTACTTTTTCTATTCTTTCCCTTTTAGTAACTCGTCTTAAGGATAGGTCGATGTGTCCTTTTTCTAAGTCTACTCTTAGAACTTTGAGAACCATTTTTTGTCCTTCACGGACGAAGTCGCGGATGTTTCTTATCCATGATGATGAGATTTCTGAGACGTGAAGTAAACCGCGTTTATCGTATTCGTCAAGTTTAGCGTAAGCACCATAATCCGTGACGGTTTCTATCGTGGCGATTACTAGGTCGCCACTTTCTGGCCATTCGGGCTTACGCTCCTCCATTCAAGGTTCATCCCTTATTCAAGAACGGCTTGTACTTCGCCTTTGATTTTTGCTCTTCCGCCAGATGGTTCAGCTAGTATTTCTCCACATACGTTGCAGGTTATCTTGTTAACAGCATTGCTGAAGAGTAATTGTTCGTTGCCGCATTTTGTGCATTTAACTCTGAGGAAGACGCTTCTTGGTTTTGGGATAAGTTTGCTCCATTCAGACATGACTTTTTTTCTCCATGATTATTGTATAATTAGTTTTCTGAGTCGAATACCGTCTTTGTGCCTCATATAATTGCAAACTTTGCATTTAAGGCGCAGGGTTTGCTTTTTGGTTGTTTTTGCGAATTCTCTTTGAAGTGGATATTTTTGTCCACCGTAA
>JBEKHJ010000047.1:0-13916 GCA_050012335.1 Bathyarchaeia archaeon | reverse complement strand
AAATTCCGACGTCAAATCTGTTCATGAAATAAATCTGGATGTATACGTGGAACTTAGAAACCTGATCAACGCGGAGTATGCTCGCAAAGTCAACGAATATCATGAGCTCTTGAAGCACTAAAGAATATGGTTTGCCTTACGCTTTGAGAGATCTTTTTTTCCAAACAGCTCTGATCATGTATGCCGCCTTCTAATTGCACATAGGTAATCAACGAAGTTTCTGATGATTTAGAAGGGCAGTTTTCTGTGGTACGGCAATGCTTATCAAAATTTTGTTTATTGTTTTTGTCGTTTTTCAGTTTTTCTTTGTTTTTTCAGAGTTTTTACTTCGGCTTCAATTTGCTCTATGGTGAGTGTTTCTGTGGCTCCTCTCAGCTCGACAACAGAGTCGCCATAGCATTCTCTGATTTCGCTTATGAATTCTATGGCTCTTTTTGTTCCGAGTTCTTTCGCTAGGGCTTCAAAGGGCACTTCGACAGTGGCTATATGCGAGGTCGTCATTTTCTGTTTTACTCTCCAGTTTTCCTGATGTAATTCATTGGATTCCTAACTTTTAACCTATACCCTTTACTTGCGAGGAGCGCCTCGATGCAGTTGGTATTATCTAAAATTTGGTCGTCGCAGGTTATCAGGGAATCAGCTTTGCCTATGCAGGACGCCGCCAAGTGTAGGGCATCTAAAGAATTGATATTGCATTTGGCGTTGATTTCTTTAGCTATGGTGATTAGTCGTTTACTGCTGGTTATGTTGGTTTTGCTAAGGATTCTCTCGAAGCCTCGGATGCTTTTTCTTTTTAAGGGGTCTTTGATTTGTTCGATTTCAAACTTCACGTAATCGGAACTTATGATCACTATTTCTGTTTTTTCAGCCAAATTGACAATTTTTAGGATGGCTACGGTTTCGGCATGGATTCGTCTGTCTTTTTGATCATCCAGCGGTCGGCAGTAAGCGTTTGTATCAAGATAAATTCGCCTAATCGGTCTCATACTATCTTCGCTCTTAATCCACTTTGAGGCATTAGCTATTAAGCATTGTCAAGCTATTCGTCCCGAATAGAAGCCTCCATTAATGGTGGGCCGCGGGGATTTGAACCCGCTCTATAGTGGAGACATCACCTGCAATTCCTCCTTTTCCTACTTCGATTCCCCTAGTTTTTCTGTTGTCAGAATCAACTCGTTCTTTGAGTATTTTTGGTTGTCGAGTTTTCTGATTCTCAGAACCTTTTCTGCGCCGTTCGCGGTTTCTCTCTCGTAAACTCTTATTTCTCCCTCAAACAAGCCTATGATCGCCTGCGCTTCCTCCTGCGGGTGCATCTGCGGGTCAATAACTGCCAGGGTCGTGAAGCCTTTCGCTTTCAAGTCGGGAAGGAGCCCGCTTAACCATTTTCTGGTAATGACGGCATGATGCTGAAGCAAAACATCGGAGACGATTTCGATGCAGGCTCTCTTTGGACCGGTCGCGGACGGGTTTAGTGTGCGGAAGGCTTTGGTTACGGCGATGGCGATTTCGGTTAGGTTTTCTACTCCTTTAAGTTTAACCACGTTAGGCAGGCTTTGCATCATGGTGTCTGCTCTAGGGTTGCAGAAGAAAAGATAAAAGTTGGATTGGTATTTTTCTGCTAGAGCCTTTCCGTTTCCTGCTTCTGCTGTTATGTAGAAGTTTGTTTCGCCCGCTTCTGCTCCTGCCTCTACGAAACGTTTAATGAGCATGCCTCTTTCATCGCTGGAGGGCGAACATAGAATCACTGCATAGTTCTCTGGTATCCCTCCGCCCAAAAGATCGTCAAGTTCATCGAAGCCGCTGGAAACTCGCCCCGCAACAATATGTACTGTTGGCTGGGCTGGCTGGACTGTTACTGTAGCTGAGTTGAGGTTGACGGTTTTTGTTTCTCCCAATTCATCAACGTACGCTACTTTTGGGTTTAACGTGAAGGTCCCGGCCTTCACTGCTTGCAAGGAAAGCTTCACTGTTTCAACCTGAAAAGCGCCAATTTCTGTGTTTTTCATTTCTATGCTGCTGTTTTGCAGGTTGCACCAAGGCGACAGAGCAGTGACTCTGAACCCGTCGGAAGGAACTACGCCCTGAGCTTTGACGAGCAAACCAGGCTTCTTCGAGACGTTGACGAGGTCGAGACGCATCTCAAACTCTTCCCCAACCCTAAATTCTCTGCGAACCATCAAACTCGCCTCCAAACTCACATGACCAAACCTTTCTTCCACAGCTCGATACAACTTCTGGACCTCTTCAAGCTGCACCTTTGCTTCCTCAACCCGTCCCTGCCTTTCAAGAGCCCAAGCAAAATCCAACTTTGCACTAAGTTCCAACCCGAGGCTACGCGTAGCCTTGAACTTCTCGAAGAATTCTTTGAAGCATAGGTTTGACTCTTGCCACTGACCCTTCCCCGCAAAAAAGACGGCCTTGGCAAGTACCCCCGGTACAAATCGGTTCAAAAGCACTTCCTGAGGCAGTGCCATGAGTTTCTCGAAATATTCTTCTGCACGCTTCAAATCTCCAAGCTCAACATATTCCATGAGAAGGTTAGAGTAAGCTATTGCCGGGGCTATGAGGTTATCTGTCTTCTTCGACAACTCCAGCGCTTTTAGACTGTGTGATAACGCCTCTCCCCAATTACCCATCTGCTCATACGCAGAAGACGAAAAGGCATTCGCATAAACCAATCTATTATAATCGCCCATCTTCGTTTTCTCGTCAATTTCTATGACCTTCGCAAACACGCCCAACGCTTCATTCGGGAGCGCACAATGGACGCAAAAGGTTATGCCAGCAGTCCAGCACGCCTCCATTTGAAAGCGAAAGTCTCCAAGTTCCTCGAACAGCGCAATCGAGCGCAACGACTCAGCTATCCCCTTTTGCTGCTCGCCTAACAAAGCGTGGTTCGCCCCCAGTCCTAACAAGGCTAAAGCGGCGTCCCAAAGAGAATACTCTTCTTCAAAAACGCGCAAAGCTGCTTCCCAATCTTCAACGGCGAGCTTTGCATTGCCCTGCCCGAAGAGGTAGCCTCTTCCTCTTTGCGTTAGAACCCGTGCGCTTTCCAAGCGGTCAGCGGCGGCATACGGCTCGGCTTTCTTCACAAGCTCCATCAAATGAGGCATATCCATGTACTGGAACGTGGATTCCATTGCCTTTCTGAGAGCCCGCAACTTTGCAGCCCCCGTTTCGCTGTCGCTCAGTTCCTCGAATGTTTTTGTCGCTTGTTTGAACATGCTGTTAGCGTAGTAAGCGTCGCCCAACCCCTCTTGGGCTTTTCTTCTTGTTTCGGCGTTTTCAGGAGTTTCAGAAACACTCTCCAAAACGTATGTGAAGTGTTTGATGGCTTCCTCGTTGCTCCACCTAGCCAGCGCATCTTCTCCAGCGTCTAAGGCGTACTCTGCCGCTTTTTCCCTATTTCCTGCCTGAGCATAATGATACGCTAAGTCGCTAAGGGGCAAAGTGGGACTCTTGATGCTCTCTATTTTTTCTGCAATTCTAGCGTGGTAAGCTCGTTTTAGGGGCGCAGAAAGCTCGTCGTAGAGCGTTTCTCGAGATTTTGCATGGTTAAACCTGTAAAAGTTCTCTTCAACACAAACTAAGGAAGTGGAATGCGCGATCACGTTCAGTGTTTCAACAACTTCTAAGCTGTCAATCCCCAGTACAGTGCCGAGGAGTTCCACGTCGAATTTTTCCCCAATCACTGAAGCGGCATCAAGCACTCTTCTCTGAGCATACTTCAGAATGGCTAGTCTTCGCAGAATGATGTCTTTGACTTTGGAGGGTATACCGAATTCACCGGCGGCGAGACGCCACTCGTCGTTTTCTTGGACAAGGCTTTTTCGTTCAAACAGCATTCGAAGGGACTCCACGACGAAGAGCGGGTTGCCCCGGCTTTCAACCGTGAGTTTCTCCGCCAGGCTTGACTGAAGATTTCCGCCCATCATGTTTTCAGCTATCTTTTCGACGTTGGCCTGGTTTAGGTTTGAGAGGTTGATTTCTGTGAACAGGTCTTCTCGCCGCATCGCCCGTAGCGTTTCAGCCAGCGGATGCGGGCGGCCTTCTGCGTCGGCTGTGAGTTCTTCACTTCTGAAAGTCGCTAAAACCAAAATTCTCTCAGATGTTATGGCACGTGCGACGTAATGCAGAAGCGCCAGAGAAGCTGAGTCCGCCCAGTGGATATCCTCAATAAACAATATTATGGGCTCTTGGGTGGATATTGAATGCAGTGTTTTTGCGACCGCGTCGAATGCTTGGTCCTTCCAGATCTGAGGCGAAAGCGCTTCAGGTTTTCCAGCTGGTCTGGGTCCGGTTAGCCACGCTGATATTCCCAGGTCTTCGCTTCTGATCTGCGCAGCTCCTCCTGGACCAATGTCTGGTTCGGTTTGCTGGAGGCTGATGGGCTCTTCTTCAAAGGAATCTGTGTAAGAGTGGATGGCTTCCACGAAGGGGAAGTACGGTACTGCTGCGTCGCTAAGGCACCACCCAGCCATCACGGCTATGCCCTTCTTTTTAGCCAAACTAAGGAATTCACGGGCAAGCCTTGTTTTTCCGCTGCCCGCTTCACCCGACACGAAAACAGTCTTCCCCTTTCCTTCCAAAGCCAAATCCAAGAACGCCTGCAACTCTTCGAGTTCACGTTCTCTGCCTACCAAGACGGGTTCAGCTAGGATTTGTGTTTTCATGGTTTTCTTTGTCTGCCCATTCAGGTTTGACATCACAGTTACTCTGTTATTGACGTTACTGTGTATTTTAAACTTAAGAATATAAATAAGCGCCATTTTCGTTTATGTGACGTTTTGAAAATGCTAAACATCATTCTCAATAATTTTACTTATTAGCGTAATCGTTAAGTTGAAGGAAAAAAGGGTGATTTGGAAGTTTACTCTCGAATTATTACTCAAATTGGGCTTCCAGAGTTATAAGAGACTCAGTATTCGCTACGCCCTTAATGCCATGTATCCGTGCGATTACCCACGACAATTTGTTAGTTCTTGCATGAACGACGACATCGAAACGGCCAGCAACTGCCTTAGCAAACTGCACTCCTTCGATCTTCCTTGCTTCCTCAGCTACTTTCCAAAGCTCCCCGAGTTTTGTAGTAACGAGGATTATAGCTTCAAGAGGATATCCTTCTTCAGTCATATTTAAACCACATTCCAATCGTAATAGCTAATTACAGTTGTTAGCTTTTTAAATTTTTTGCAGGTTGAAAAAATGTGTTCGCACGCCAGTTTGTTCGAGACCCTCTTCTCAAAATAAGCTTTTCAATTTAGGGACAAACCAGCGCGCGGTGCTTTCGAATGAGCAATAACTGGGACAAAACTATAGGGTTGATTAAGCGCGAAAACGTCAGAAAGGCTTATGAACAGATATCCATAAAATATACCTCCATGTCTGATTTCCGCAAACGTACATATCTAATTGAGGGGATTGTCGCACTAATTGCAGTTTTCGCTGTAATATACATTGTACTCACTCCAGCCGTGGCCAATGCACTTGGCAATCTTTCAACAAACGACAAATTATCAATTGTGAACGGTATTGCCACAGCAACGCTTGCTGCGGTAGCAACTCTTAATGTGATTGAAGCGAGGATAGTGAGAAGTGAGGTCGTTAGGCCTCGTTTGGCTCTTGAACCGACGTATTTTGAATACGACAAGAAAACGGGTGAACTCGTGGGCTTCAACTGTCTTACCCTCGTTAATGGTGGCACGATTGCCAGAGACGTTGAAATAGACGTTTCATGCAAGGGAAAGACGAGTTTTCTTTATAATAGTTCAGTCGGAACAAACTCCAGAGTCCAGATATGGAGCGGAGAATATAACGAGTTAGGTGGTAACATTGTTGTTGCAGTCAGATACAAGAATATTTACAACAAGAGTCTTGAAGAGGTCTTGTCTATAAACATTGATTCGCTTATCTCAGCCAAAAGGAAGTTCGTGCCTGTTCAGGATCTCTCGAAAAAATAAAGTTAGAATCGTAGGATTTCAGGTGAAATCGTCGAGAAATCAAGAGTAATTGGCTATCCCTTATGTTGGATCCTCGATTTTTGAGGGCTTTGGATCGACAAACGCCCGTGATTTAACCGCGTTTTTCACGTTGTACATTTGCATGTAAAGTCAACCTTCTAACGTTACTCTTATTTCTGTAGACTTTGCATACTGGTTCTAGGCTCTCTCTCATCAGCCTTTTTTTTGTCTATATCATGGATACTTTCATGTTCTCAGCGGAACAAAATGAAAGAGTCCAGATTTTGGAAAGGCGTGAGTAGCAAAAATTATAAATCATTAGATAGCTTTACTTTATCAAAGGTGCAATGGTTTGTCAGAGAGCGTTCCAACTGGAGTTCCAGGTTTAGATGAGTTAATAAGCGGAGGATTCCCCCGTGGAAGAGTCATTTTGGTCTTGGGCGGACCGGGAACTGGAAAGACTGTCCTTGCGTCCCAATTCCTTTACAACGGAATTTCTGAACACAATGAGAACGGAATCTTGGTTAGTTTAGACGAGGGCCAGAATCATTTCGTCGCAGAAATGATGAAGTTCGGATGGGATTTCAAGAAAGCAGAGGAAGAAGGAAAATTTGCTTTCATCGATGCAACAAGATTGTCCAGAGTTGCTATATTCAAAGAGAAAATGTTGAAGGAAGAGGCAAGCAGCTTACGAGGTAAGCAACTACAGATCGACAAGTTGATTGAGGAACTGCAATACAAGATTAAGTTGATCGGGGCCAAACGGGTTGTGCTGGATACGCTTGCTTCGCTTTTTTACAGATTCACAGACCCGATCGAGCGAAGAACCGCCGGAGTAGATCTGATTGAAGAATTGTCCGACCTCGACACTACAACCATCGTTACCACAGAATTGAGTCACTTAGCTCTGGAACGAAACATTCTCGATGAAGAATTTCTCGTTCACGGAGTCATCATGATGCAGACCATATTCTCTGGAGGATCGACTACAAGGGGGCTGCAAGTCGAGAAGATGAGGGGAGTCAACGTCAACCCTAACCTTGTCCCCTACACAATAGACCAGAACGGCATCGAAGTCTTTTCAACAATGTCACTGTTCAAAGAGAAATAAAACCAAAAATCCCACCAGGCTTCAAGATCGCCAACGGCGAACACCAAAATAAACGCCAGCGTGCACCATTTTTTGGGCACCTCTGAAAAGGATATGTACAAATTATCATGGCACACTTCAGCCTTCTCTTTCTGCAGTACCATTTTGAAAAAATCTGAATTCATGTCAACCTGCAATACTGCTAATTTATTAGGCATATGTTGATATATGAATTTGTGAGGACGTGAACATGACTCAGAAACCACTAATCAAACGAGAAATCGTATACAAAATTGAGACAACTGATGAAATAGAGGCAATGATTTACGTCGCAAGAAAAATAGAGATCTTGGGGTCTTTCGTCAAATTCAGACCTTTTCAATGCATTAGCAAATACAAGGAGCCTGTTGAAATGAAGGATGTGATCTTGATTCTACCTGAACGGGTAATCGCACAAATAACAGTCAAGCGACTTCGCAGTATCAAACCATCATAAACTCTATCCTTTGATAGCTGAGAAAATTGAATATTCAACTGTTCCTGAGGGACGAAGAATGAGTTCACCAAAGTTCAGTCTGAACGGTTCAGCCTTTGGTTTGCTGAACAAGCTAATCAACAAAGCTGACAAATATGGAGTTACTGTTGAAAAAACAGAATCCGGCGCAACCCTGATAGACACGGGTCTCAAAGCCGAAGGAGGATTTCTCGCTGGAAAGATCGTCACCGAAATCTGCCTAGCTGGACTTGCCACTGTAAAGGTGCTTCCAATGCAATATGGAGATGTAGTTTTGCCCTCAGTATTTGTGTACACAGACCATCCGACGTTGTCAACTTTGGCATCCCAGTTTGCTGGATGGCAAATAAAAATTGATGAATTCTCCGCCATTGCATCTGGACCAGCGCGGGCCTTAGCGCTAAAGCCGAAAGATCTCTTCGAAAAAATAAACTATAAAGAAGAGTCAGATACCGCGGTGTTGGTGCTGGAAACAAAATCTAGACCTTCAGATGCTGTAATACAACAGATCGCCGTGAAATGCAGAGTCACACCCAGCAACCTTTACCTTGTTCTGTTTTCGACGACGAGTCTAACCGGCGCGACGCAAGTTTCCGGCAGAATCGTAGAAACCGGATTGTTCAAGCTCATGAGACTGGGCCTTGACCCATGGTTGGTGAAGCATGCGTGGGGCTACGCGCCAATTGTGCCTCTTCACCCGAGCTCAGAAGAAGCTATGGGAAGATCGAACGATGCCGTTCTGTATGGAGGAACCGCGAACTACACCCTGAGCTTTGAAGACGACGAAAAACTGGGAAACATGGTCATGATGGTCCCATCCTCAGCCTCCAAAATGCTTCAAGAAGCCAAAAGACTAGCCGACAAAAACCCCCGTTTCATCGACATCTTCAAAGAAGCAGGTTTTGACTTCTACAAAGTTGACCCAAACATCTTTGCGCCAGCAGTAGTGGTTGTGAACAACGTGAAAACAGGCAAAAGCTTCCGAGCTGGCAATTTGGATATCGAAGTAATGAAAAGTTCTCTTGGAATCCCGTAGCACATTTTATTCTGCAAAGCTGCAATTCAAACTAATCAAAGAATGACCAATAACAAAGGAATGGCGAAATTCGCGCGGGCAAATTAAATAATTTCGCCCAACTTTCAAACAAAAGAAGAATGCCAAACCTCAATCATTTGCTTCTGTTTATAGTTGCGCTTTTCCAAGCCATAACGCCTCAATGGCTTAGTAAGATGCCTCTGCGACCTAGTAGAAGTAATGTATAAACCAGGTTTGAGCGCTCTTGGAATTAGTGATTCTTTTTTCTTTAATTGACTGAATTTTCCACCGCATTTTTCGCAGCGGAATCCTTGGTTTTTGCCCATCGATTTCAACCGTTTTCCGCAGTTAGGGCAAAGCGGATTCTCCAAAAGCGTTTTCGGTTTAAGGTTTAAGATGTTAATTTTTTCCAGATTAATTGTCAACGGCTTGCTTGATGTTGGCTTATGTACGGCTCCATAGACTTCGACGCTGTCGCCAACGATGAGTTCTCTTGCGATTTTGCGAAGGCTGCCTGTTGGCTCGTAAGCGGCGCAATCCACTTCTGCCGAATCGTCTTTAATTGAAAAGATTACGTGGCGCAAGGGAACTATCCGCGGGTTCCGTGAAACAACGCCTTTAGCGATGACTGAACTGTATGGTTCAATCCTGCTTAAGGCTTCGACAGGCTTTAGGTGAGCATCTGTTCCTTGGTTTGAACGGAAAATAACCCAGCGCTCAACAGGTTCAAGCGGCTTAACCACTCCGTAAGCTTTCTTCACTATTTCTGGTGATTCGCCTCTGATGCCGAAGAGAATTGGGTCTGGACCTCGGGGAGTAATTATTACTCTGTGCTTCTCTGAATCTACATTGTTAAAAGTGTGAGGCTGCGTCTGTTTATCCATTTCAAAAATTGATGGCTCATCAACTTTTCTTTTAGAGCCCCAATTTTGCGGTGTTCTATAAGCAATTAACTCGTAGGTGTGGTCGCAGTTGAGGGTTTCGCCAATTGCTGCCAATGCGCCGATGATGCCTCTACAAGAGTTAAAGCCTAACGCTTCAGCCTCAAACTTTTTGATAAGCGCCATGGCTTCCTTGAGTGTTACAATGCTTGTTTCAGTTTTTTTCGCAAAAACCTCAAGTTCCTCTGGAATTTCTTGCCTTTTCAAAAAAACTATTCCCGGATCCGTGCCTTTCTCTTTGATGGCTGAGTTTTCTTCCCATAAAGTTATGGCTGCGTCTTTTATTTCCTCTTCAAGCTCGGCGTCATGTTTGAATCTTAGGCATAAGGCGCCGTTGCCTCTTGTTTTCCATGGCACGTTAGGATTAAGCCTAATCAAGCTTGGGTAATCAATAAATTGGACTTGAACCTTTGCAAGTTTTTCCATGAGTAATGCAGCAAGATAAGTAGTGCATCCACCTTTCGTTGAGTCTGTATCGTCTAACCCAATATGCATTACCTGTTGCTTAGTCAAAGGCAACTATTCTCCAAGTCGAATTAGAGAATTAAGCTGCGAAGCTAAAAAATATTGTTCAGCCTAAAGCTGAGTTTAGCTTTGACTTATAGGAGAATGGGATTTTGTTCAAAAATTACTTGCTCTTGCAGTGTTGTTTGTGGTTTCTCAGTTATTATCATGGTTAATTTTGAATTTATTTTGCCGATTTTTTCGATTCTTTTTGTAATGATGTATTTGAGTTTCTCCATGTTGTCTGCTTTTATGTTTGCGATTATGTCGTAGACTCCCCAGAGGGTGTGTGCTTCTTCGACACCTTCAATTTTTTTTAGCACTTTCAGTACTTGGTTTTCGGCTCCTATTTCAGTATTTAAGAGAACGTATGCAGCTGGCAATTTTTTTTAACAATCTCCTTTACTTTTGGGGTGGTTGGCTTCAGAGGCCTGGGTGCTCTTTCTTGTTCAAGGGGAACGAAAAAAGGTTCAATGTGAAGCCAGACCTCTTCATCCAACCAATAAAAAATTCGGTGCATCTGTTCAAAGTGAGAGCTCTCCCTATCATTTGGCTATTCCTGGGCATGTTATCTTGGATTTGCAAGTTCGCTTTCATTCTCTCACTACTCAGACGCACATGAGTGTAAATCGGTTGTAAAAAATTTAAAACTATGTGATTGTATCTATGCAGTCACAACATAGCATTCATTTTGGAAAAAATATTTTGTTTTATTAAGCTAACTGCACTTAGAATAGTGGTTTCTAGCATGGGTGTCTAGCTCTTTTCCGTTTTGGAAGTGGGTTCCACACCATGGACATTTGAATTCTACTTTCATGTATTATCGTCTTTGCATCTAGTTTTTTGATGATTTACGTTTGTGTACGTATTAAAAATGACAACAATGGTTACTGGTTTATTTAGGATATTAGTAAAAGAAAGGGAATTTAAGTGAAGTTATCGTTCTTCTACTACAATCATTGTTAGAGTTGACCTTACTTTGTCTAATCGTCGAATGCGCCATGTCACTATTTCTTTTAGTTTATCCATAGTGTCTGCTTTGACCCTTGCTACTATGTCGTAAACCCCGTAAACGGCTGATGCTTCTTCAACGCCTTCGACTTTTTTCAGGTCTTTAAGTACGTCTGATTCTGAACCTATTTCGGTATTTATTAATACAAAGGCTGTGGGCATATCAATCCCGATCCTATAATAAATGATTAGTTCAGTGTACATTAAAATGTTTCCTAGAAAACCTCGCAAGTCACCGCGTACATTGCCATCTGTAAGGCAAACGTTTGATAAATTAGAAACTAAAATTAACGAAAGTTACCGTTTTTGTCGTATAATTTTTATACCTGCCCATTGCAGGGCTGCATAAGAGACGATAAGTCGGAACCACAGGCTCACAACCCTCGTCAGCAAAGTTACTGAAAAACTTAAATCAACTGGAATTCCAAGAAACGCAAATGATGAGGTCATTACTATTTCTGTGAATCCGAAAATTGTTACGCCTACAGTTTGAAGTGTCCCAGTTAAAGTAAAAACGATAAGTACTTTGTCAACAGGCACGGGATAACCTAACGCAATGAAAGTTAGAAATACAACCGAGATTTCGAAAACGAAACTTATAATGGCGTATATGATGGGTTTAACTAGCGCTTTGGGATTAGCGCCCAATTGTTCCATGCCAAGATGGAATTTATCTAATAATTCTTCAGCTTTAAGCCTGAAATTTTGAGGGTTCCAACGTTTTCGGAAAAACAATGCTATGCGTATCGACCAGTTTAGCAAAGTTTTGGTTGCGGTTGGTTTAATGCTTACGTAGTAAACGACGCTTAAGGTTAAAATTGAGAGAGCCAAGACGATGGCAATTAAAAAAGTAACTATGAGTGGCAAAGGATAGCTAATAAGTACTAATCCTAAACCAAGACCCAAAGCAACAACAGTTATTGCTATTGTAAAAATTTTTTGTCCAACAACTGAAGCGCCTATTTTTCCTGCATCTTGATTTGAATCCTTAGCTAACAGGTATGTTTTTGAAACTTCGCCGGACCATCCCAATTGGGGAACCACTGCTTCAAAAAATAATCCGACCCACGTGAACAATAAAGCCTTTAGAGTGCTGATTTTTACTGATAAGCTGTTTAGCAGGTCATACCAAACTAACGCAGAGAAGAATACATACAAAAAATAAGCAACAAAAGCACCTGTGTAATAAGCGAGGTTTGTCCTTGAGAGTATATCTATAACTTGTGCTGGATTGATGAAGAAGTAGAAATAAAGGATGAAGGCTATTAATCCTAAAATTAAAAGTAGAAGAACCACGTTTAGACGCAACGGTCTTTTTAATGAGCTCATCTAGGATTTCAAGCCTTAGCTAAATTCTTGGTAGCTAAGCTATTAAGCGTATATCAAAAAAATTAAAGCCGCTATTTTTCAGTTATTTTCGGCGCTCTTCTCCTGTAATACAAAACCGCAACTACAATCATCACAACAATAATTAACACTAAAACTGCAATCAGACCAACAAGTGCAGCATTCAATCCTCCGGAGGGTTGCCACATATTAGTATCCTCCACGATAGTGTGAAAATTACAACTTGGTTATAAGACATTAATATGCTCATGTTTTTAAAACAAAAAAGAGAGCGAGAAGTGATGCCTTTCTAAATTTTCGGCGTTATTCTTCCATCATTATCAGCGTTAACGTGGACCGGACCTTGCTTGTTGATCTTATTTTTCGTGTCACCATGTCCTTGAGTGTTTCCATTGAGTCAGCTTTTATTTTAGTAATTATATCGTACACGCCGTAGGAAAAGTACGCTTCTTCCACGCCTTCAATTTTTTTAAGTTCTCCGAGAACTTCTTCTTCCGCGCCTGATTCAACGTTTATTAATACAAATGCTTTAGGCATTTTAGTCTCCACTTATATTTTAGTGGACTCTTAATTAAAATTTTTCTAAATTAACGGGCAAATTAGCTTATTAAAATTTTATTTACCGCAAATTTTATGAGCACTTGACTTCTAAAAAGATAAACAAGGAGAAAATAAGATTGGTTTATTGTACAAAATGCGGGACACTAAACCCTGACAACGCTACCAATTGTTCTAATTGTGGAACTCCACTTTATGGCGCTAGCGTCGAGAATAAGCCTTACTGGCATGAGCATCGGCATAGGTATTATGAGGAAGGGTATTATTATCGAAGAGGCAGCGGCGCGGGACTTCTCATTGCGGGTTTAATAGTAATTTTTATCGGGTTAGCATTATTTTTTGGTACGCTTTCAATGTTTTGGCAGTATTTCTGGCCGTTGGTGTTCGTTTTGATTGGTGTATGGCTTATTGTACGAGGGTTAATGCGTCACAGCAGGAATAGGCAACCACCGCCCCATTAGCCTGTTTACCTGTCTAGCACAAATCATTCTTGATTGCACGTTTTTACAGCTACGCACACAAAAGAGTTATATTAAGTCAGGTTGAAAGGTGTTTGTTATTGCGGGGAAAAGCATGGTTAAGTACATTTTCGTGACAGGAGGCGTGTTAAGTTCCGTCGGTAAAGGCATTTTAACGTCTTCCATCGGTAAGATGCTTCAGGCTCGAGGATTAAAGCCTACGGTTATAAAAATCGACCCTTATGTGAACGTTGATGCGGGAACCATGAATCCCTATATGCATGGGGAAGTCTTCGTAACGGAGGATGGCGGCGAAACCGACTTAGATTTAGGCTGGTACGAACGCTTCTTAGATTTACGCCTCAAACAAGAAAACAACTTAACCACCGGCATGGTGTATAAAGCGGTAATTGAGAAAGAGCGTCGCGGCGACTTTTTAGGACGCTGTGTCCAAATTGTGCCACATATAACTAACGAAATTAAAAGTCGCATTAAAA
>JBEKHJ010000046.1:0-13916 GCA_050012335.1 Bathyarchaeia archaeon | reverse complement strand
TACTATTGTTGGTTTGAAAGCGCTGGTTCTAAATGGGGTTTGCAGGTTGTGGCTCTAGCTGTTCCGTAGGCTTCTTGCGTGAAAAGATTAGGCTTGTTGACTTTACAATTTGGGGCACTCCTGCGAGATCTTCAAAAATCAGCAAGCCTCTAGCTAAGATGGCGAAGGCGCCTATGGTGGCTTTCATTTCTAGTGAGATGGGCGCAGGGAACAGGAGGGTAAAGATTCCAACAATACCAAATTCTTGCACACCTATACCGGCAGGAGTGATTGGAACAAACGCTAACGCGGTGACTAATGGGTGAATTAGGAAATAGCCGATCCATGGGATTTGGGTGATTCCTAAAGCTAAGCCTAGAAAGTACCATTCAAAGCCTTTCAAAATCCAGCACGCAACTGTTAAGACGCATATTTCTGGTATTGCTCGACGGGTACTATGGGAGCTCTCCTTATATTCTTCCAGTCTTCCCATCAATCCACCAGTAAATCTTTTGAGAAACCTAGAATTTGCGATACGGTCGAAAACTGAGATTGCTCTTTGGGACCATGTGAACGCCGCGAGTAAAATTGCTCCTGTTAACATTAGTGCTATGCCTAACGCTGCGATGAGTATACCAGAGTTTATTCCTGCTAAAGGGGGAAAAATAGTCCAGTTTTGTGCTGGCACTACTTCTACCAGAAAAATTACTGCGCCTATTCCGCCGATTACTTTAACTAAAAATTCTATTGTTTGTATGCCTAAGATGCTTGAGAGGCTTTTTGATGTTGGCACATTTTGGTCTCGAAGATAAACTGGGGTTAAAATGTAACCTGAGCGTCCAGGTGTAACATCGCTGGTTAGCATTCCTGCATATTGGGCTAGGAGTGTTTTGCCAAAAGATGTTTTTACGCCATCTTTACTTAGGACTCGTCTTAGCCGTACTGTAAAGAGGAGGTTTATTCCAAAATACATCAGGAAAGCAAGAAGCAAATACTCTATCTTAATGGTAAGCAATGCATTATACAGCGAACCTATTCCCACATACCAGAGTAATGCGCCGAAAATAGCGACCATAAGCACTACTTGGAGAAGAATTCTAACAATTCGCCGTAAATTAGGCGATTTTTGTTTTTGCTCACGGGGAATTTCTGAGGTTGCCAAGGTGCATGAACATCTGCTTTGATTGTTAAATCTCTTGCGGAAAAAATTTGAATTTAAATCTGGAGTATAATGCTGCTCAATACCCTTTTTCTCTTATGGTCTTACGCATTCAGCTTTAGGCCTGTACGGGCGTATAGTTGTTCGCTTGCGCTTATGATATTCGCATTCGTCAATTCGAGTAAGCATCCATCCTTTATCTTGGTACACGCATCCGCACGGCAACTTTACGGATTTTTGCTCCTTAGTTTTTTCAATGCTTTTTTTAGCTTCCGCCATTGTTTCAGCCATTACTCACGTAATAGACACATTTATAGTAATTAACTTAACCACTGTTTTTTTAGAAAAACAAAAATAAGAAAAATAAGGGATTTTTTACATATTGCAAGCTACTGTTGATAAGTCAGCTATGTCGATTTTGAAGTGTCCGCAGAAGTCCATTCGGGCGTCGTAGTTGCCCCAGCCAGGCATGGCTCCGTAGCATCGTGCTACTGCAGCTATGTCTGCTCCGGTGACTGCAGTGGTTGTTGTATCGTCAGTTACTTTGAATGGGTTGAACTGGACTTGTCTTGTGACTGATCGGAAGACTGTGCCTGTCAATGGGTCTATTCCGTTTATTGAGAGTGTGAATTTGCTCCAGTTGTCGGTTACGGTGAGTTCTCCGTATGCCTTTTGAACGGATGTATCTGAGGATCGGTGTACTGCTGTTATGTTTCCGTTTTCATTGGTGATAATTGTAATGTTGCTTGTTACAGTGTAGATATTCCATGTGCCGTTAAGGAAGTAGTCGTTGGCAGATGTACTGACGCTTAAAGTTGATACTGAAGCGTTCGCTAATCTTGCTTCATAGAAAGTGTAAGTGAAGTTTTGTTTTGTCACAAGAGAGCTGATTGGACGTGAAGTATTGGTTGTCCACATGGCTGTGGCGGAAGCTAACTGGTTTGTATTTCCGTTATTAAACGTGCCGTTTCTCGCCTGGGTTTGAATCGCACCATTTACGCTGGTTGTTCCCCATTGAGTAATGATGCCATTTATGCGTATGTAACTTCGACTAGCGAGTGCGTTTGCAGCGTTTGCTGCCATAGAACCTTGGTTATTATCTCGACTTGGTGACATCACGTTAGCGCCTACTAAGCTTAAGCTGCTGACTGCGACCAATGCTATGACTATAAGTGCTATTGGGATTTTTTTGTTCATTTTTTCGTCCTCTTCATTGTGTTTTTAAAAGCTTTTATTTGGTTTATAGATAAAAGGGTTTCTGGGCTTCTTTTGTAATAATAGCCTCTGTAACCGTTCATTTTTGTTTATTAACGTTCATTGAGGTTCATTTTGCTTTTTTAAACATGCCAGTGCTCTTTTACAGTTAAATGCTTGAGTAGACGCCTGCTTGCATAAAGCCAGCCTAAAGTCAACAGTTATGGAAAGACTGAACTGCGGGGGAAAGAAATCTGGAGAACAATAGCGTAAACTTATAATTCTTAAATATGCCATAAATTGTTTTTAATGAGACCAAAAATGAAAGCTAGCCGCCTCACCGTTTGCTTTGCCCTCTGTATGCTGCTACTCTTGCTTCTTCCAATCTACAAAGTAAACTGTCAAAATTACTATGCATATTCAGTCCAAATAAACGGTGACAGTTCAGCATTATGGAAAATAACTTATTTCTCTGATGTTAACGCCATAGTTGACACTTGGTATGATTTTCAAACGAAAGTTTTTAACCTTGTTGATTCTGCAGCGAACCTTACCCGTCGAGATATGGCTATAGATCAAAATTCACTCCAAATAAACACAACGATATCATCCGATTCTAAAATAACCGAGTACTCTTTTAGGTGGCAAAACTTCAGCGTAATCCAAGGTAATGAAATCATCTTTGGCGACGTATTTACTGTTAAAAACTTTTTTAGTCAGCTTTATGGCGATGGGGCACTGCAAATAAGTTACCCTTCAACTTTCAGCATCAAATCAGTTGCTCCTCCGCCAAATCAAGAAGATGACTCAGCAAAAACGCTAGGCTGGGCTAGAACCCAAGACTTAGTTAATAGTAAATCAAACATTATCTTAACGAGCGCTCCTTCCAACGAGAATAGCAAACAAAGCCAATGGCAAGAATATACAATTATCGTTCCTATTGTAGCAGTAGCAGCCGCATTATCTTTTGTAGGTTTATACACGTTTAGGCGGCGACGTAAAGTTAACGGCATACCAGCTTCAACATCAATCGTTGGAGAACCATACAAGTTTGAAAGTGAGGAAGAAAAAATCCTAAAAATACTTAAAACTTCTGGCGGCAGCATGCGCCAATCAGCGATTACCGAGCAGTGTAGGTTTTCTAAGGCTAAAACAAGTCAACTGTTAGCTGTTTTGGAGAAGAGGGGTGATATAACAAGGTATAAGAAGGGGAGAGATAAAATAGTGAACCTTACGGAACGGGTGAAAGGTGAATAATATTGGTAAACCCGATTAAATTAAAATTCAAGATTATTGCGATTTTAGTTTGCGTTTTCCTTTCCTTGTGCTTTATCTATTCTGTTTCAGCGCAGGCAAGCAGTACAGTAATGACGGCGGCAGCATCCACAAGCCAACCCGCTGTCGGCAGCACGTTAACAGTTACCATTAAAATCTCGAATGTTCAAAATCTTGCTGGCATAGATACTACCCTTCAATGGAACTCTTCAGTTCTTAGCCTCTCAAACGCGGCTCTCAATTTAGGAGCAGAGTCTCACTCCAATGGCGTCCTTCATGGAAATAAATTGAACTACGATTATAATTCACTTGCAACAGGCGACATATACGTGAACGAAACAAAAGTATCGGGCAGTTACGAACTTGTGGCGCAATCGATTGGTGCATCAACACCCGCTTTCAGCGGCAGCGGAACAATAGCAACTCTGACATTTAATGTTATGAGCACAGGATCAGCAGGATTAAGTTTACAAGCAGACCTTGCAGATCATCCAGTAGCTGGAGAGAACGCCAATCTGATTGATCATACATACGTGGTTGACTCAGTAAACGCGGTTGCTACTAATGCTACGCCTACGCCTACCAATGCTGTTCCCGAGTTTCCAAGCGTAACTATAATCACCGTATTCATTGCTCTGGCAACAGTAGCAATAGTACTTACCGTAAAGAAGCTAAACAAAAAATAAAATTGCCACCGAGAAAGCTGCTCTAAACATCAATTAACAGTCAACTCGTACAATCACTGATCCCACAGGATATTATGAACAGTAAAAACCCAATTTTGCCAAAGCGAAACACTTAAGTGCAGAGAACATGTAGTTTTGTCTTAGAATCAAAAACTAGGATGTAGAACCAATTGGCTGTTGAAGGTTTTTTCGAAAACAAAAAGCAACCAGTAGAAGCAAAAGTCGGCGACTTAACCCCACAATCAAGAGCGGTTAACGTTACGGCCAAAGTAGTATCCAAGACAGAAATCCGCGAAATCCCAATGGGAAGAGACGGATCCCCACACAAAGTAAGCGACGCATTGGTCGGCGACGAAACAGGCGTAGTTTATTTGACACTCTGGGATGACAACATCGAAAAAGTCAACGAAGGCGACACCCTCCGCGTAGAAAACGGCTACGTTACCCTATTCAAAGGCAACATACGCCTAAACATCGGCAAATACGGCAAACTTGAACCAGCAAAAGAACCATTAACCGTAGAAGTAAACACTGAAAACAACGTATCAAGCAAAGCATACGAACAAGAAAGACGACCATACAGAGGCGGAGGACGAGGATTCGGAGGCGGCGGTGGCTACGGCGGTAGAGATAGGCGTGGCGGTAGCGGTGGCGGTTACGGCGGCGGCAGCAACGGCGGCAGAGATCGACGCGGTGGCGGCGGTTACAGACCAAGATACTAAGCTTCAATGCGTTGAAAAATAACCTAATCCTTTTTTGCTTTTTTATAATTCTTAATTTAAATAATACCTATTTCTTGGAAACGCTTAAAGCTATCAGTTGATATTTTAGCGGTTAAATAGGAGAAATAATTTTTGGTTTCGACAGAAAAAGGTAAACCAACTGTGGATGAGTTACTTGCGAAGGCCAAGAAGCCTGCACAGTTAGCTTCTCCAATGCACAGGTTTTATGAGGGAAAAATGCAGGTTATCCCTAAATGCGCTATCAGAAGCACTGACGATTTTGCAGTGTGGTACACTCCAGGCGTTGCTGCACCGTGCAGGGAAATTCAAGCTGACCCTGACAAATCATTTGAGTTGACTAATCGCTGGAATAATGTGGCGGTGGTTTCTGATGGAACGCGTGTTTTAGGTTTAGGTGATATTGGTCCTGAAGCGGCAATGCCCGTGATGGAGGGAAAAGCGCTTTTATTCAAGTATTTAGGCGGCGTTGACGCATTTCCTATTTGCCTAAGAACCAAAGATCCAGATGAAATAGTGAGGATTTGTAAAGCTCTTGAACCGTCTTTCGGCGGCATTAACCTTGAGGATATTGAGAAACCGAAGTGTTTTCATATTCTTGAGAAAACTCGCGAGCAACTAAACATTCCAGTTTGGCATGATGACCAGCAGGGAACAGCCACTGTAATCTTGGCTGGTTTGATTAACGCTTTCAAAATCGTTGGAAAAAACCCCCGCGAAAGCCTAATTACGCTGGTTGGTTCTGGAGCAGCAAACATCAGAACTGCTTATGTGCTCATGAAATGGGGTGTTAAACCAGGCAACATAATCCTTGCCGATAGCAAAGGCGTGGTTCATAAGAGCAGAAAGGACATAACCAAAGAAGAAGACCCATGGAAATATGATGTTACCCAGAAAACTAACGCTGAAGGCAGAACTGGCGACATTCAAGAAGCATTCAAAGGGGTGGACGCTGTAGTTGCGGCTTCAAAACCTGGTCCAAACACCATAAAGAAAGAGTGGATTAAAACAATGGCGCAAGATGCAATAATCTTTGCATGCGCTAACCCAATACCTGAAATTTGGCCGTGGGACGCCGAGGAAGCAGGAGCACGAATTGTAGCGACAGGTAGGAGCGATTTTCCCAACCAAGTGAACAATAGCTTAGGGTTTCCAGGTATTTTCCGCGGGGTCTTAGATGTGAAGGCGAAAACTGTCACGGATGACATGTGCATTGCTGCAGCGCAGGAACTGGCAAATTATGCAGAAGAACGTGGAATAAGCGAGAAGGATATACTACCGAGAATGGACGAGTGGGAAGTTTTTCCCAGAGAAGCGGTTGCATGTGCATTAAAATCAATCGAGCAGGGTGTAGCACGGGTTAAGCTCAGTAAGAAAGAATTGTATGAGCGTGCTTCCGCCATTATTCAGAATGCTAGACAGTCAACTGAGTTGTTGATGAAGCATGGTTTAATTAAGCAGCCTCCAACTGAAAGCGACCTCTTGAAATAATTCCATACGGAAAAATTCGCCCATTTTTTCTTTAAAAGTTAGAGGTAGTATGGAAAATTATTTAAGCAAAAATCTGAAGTAGTGAAGAAACCGTGGAAGATGTATGCGTTTAGACTATATGCTATATGCATTAGCAGCTGTATTCTTTGTGATAACTATAACTTCTGCGTTTTCGCTTACTGGAACAGACCAAATCCTCTGGATTTTAATCTCAGGCTTGTTAGGAATCCTTTCCCTCAGCTTAGGCTTTATTCAAAGACCAAAACCAGCGCAAATTAATCAATCACCAACGTCGGCAACACAGCCCACAGAAACTGCAAAGGTTGAAGCTCCAAAAGAAGAAGAAAAATTGCCGCCTCAAACACCTCCAGCCACTGAAACACCAGTAATCCAAGAACCAGTAGCTACGGTACAGCCTGCAATGCCTGAACCGCCAGCCAACACAGTACCTTCTATAGAAGCCAATGAGCCTTCAATTGAACATGCTTTAACTGAAGTTAGCGGCATCGGAGAAAAAAGAGCAAGCCAACTTAAAGCCTTAGGCATAAACACTGTTGACGATTTGGCGAAAGCGTCAGTTGAAGACTTAGCTAAGAGTTTGAAGGTTTCACCTAAAATCGTGGCTAAATGGGTTGCAGGCGTAAAAGAGCTTCAACAAAAATAAAAAGTGAGTTAAAGAAGAGTAATTTTCACTATATTCCTTTTTTCCAGTCTTCGCAGCGCATCCAAGCATTCGTCTTTTTTCTCGCCAGTAATGTTGAGGTTAAGCATTATGTCTCTAATTGTAACTCCTGGTTTACCAAAATTTACGTGCCGCTTGTAGAGGTGTCGGACAATGGATTTTTCAAGTTTACCGCATCGCCAAGTGGTGTTCCGAATTAAAACAACGATGGTTCGGACAAGTGTTTGCTCGTTTGATTTTCTTCCGCGAGAATCTCCCATCTCTCCCCACCACAAGAGGTAACTGCATCATGGTTTTTAAACGTTTGTTCCACAGTGGAATTAGGGCTTTAATCTTGGGAGATAGCGATTTTTATAGAGTTTTTTTGAGGTATAAACCGTGGGTTTTGCCGTAGTATTTTTCTAGTCTGCCGATTTTTTGGTATCCGCTGTTTTGGTAGAGTTTTAGTGCGGCTTTGTTGTCTTCGCGGACTTCTAAGTGGCATTCGGTTATACCTTTCTGTTTGAAGATGTCTTCTATTTCTTTTAGCAGTTTAGTTGCGATTCCTTTTCGACGGTAGGTTGATGCGACGTTTATGGTTATTATGTGCCCGTAAAGTATGTTGTTTTCTATTTCTTCTTGCGCTATTACGAATCCCGCTATGTCGCTGTCTGCTTTAGCTACTAACGCGATAGTGTTGTAGTCTGTTAGTAAGTAGGCTATTTGTCGCTTCGTGAAGGCTTCTTGGTCAAAGCATTGCTCTTCAATCTCAAAGAACCTATCGAGTTGCTTGAGTGACGCGGTTTCAATTTTTATTTCCATTTTGCTGGTCTTAAGAATAGTTAAAGTGGAGGGTTGATTTTAGTTTTTTCTGTGTTTGCCGCGGCTGAAATTGCTGGCTTTAGTTCAAGCCATTGCTGGGCTGCAAAGCCTATGAAAAAGCGGAACCACAAAGTAATAATTCTTGTAAGTATGGTGGCTGTGGCGCTCAATTCTGCGGGAACACCCATTGAAAAGTAAAGGGTAGTCATTACTGCTTCTGGTAACCCAACTTCAAACGGTATACCTATGGGAATTGATTTGACGGCTAAAACTATGGCTGAAGTGACGAGGATTATGCTCCATGAAACTGGATGCCCAAGCGACATGAAGACAAGGTATGGTACGCTTAAGCCGAAAACCCAAGATACAATCAAATAGAACAGCGAGTAAGCTAAGGCTCTTGGGTTATGTAGGAACTCTTTCATTGAGTCGTGAAAGTGCTCTGTGATTTCGACTGCTTGTTCTTTTAATTTTGCTAGTTTCCATTTTCCCATGCTGATTGTTTGTGTAAACTTTGTTGTCCAATTGATTATTTTTAAGGTCCATTGCCGCTTGAAAGATAAAACAATCATTAAAACAATTATAGCCGATATTGCGGCTGCGATGACTATTATGAGGTTGAAGACTAAGGAGGAAACTTGTCCTCCGATGTAAAGTAACACTATTCCTGCAATTAGGGCGAGAACGTTTATTGCCATGCCGAGAAGCCTGTGAGCGAAGAGTGAAGCTACTATTTTTCCGAGTGAGCCACATTTGTCTCTTAGGAGTAGGTAGGTTCGGGTTACTTCTCCGCTTATTGATTGTGCTGGAACGATGGTGTCAACGTAAATGCCGTACCAAACGTAAAGATAAGCTCGTACTACCGTCATTTTGATAGAGAGATAATTGGTTAACACACGCCATGAAATTGTGAAGAATAACACTTCCAATAACCCGAACAGTATCGCTACTGAGTAAATGACGGGATTGGCGTTTCGTGCGGTAGCTAATATGCCTAAAATGTTTACGTTGAACAGATAAATGTACAAGAAAAACCCGACTATACCTAGCAGTGGAAAAAGTACCATCTTCCAAGATAACTTTGGCTTAGGAGGTTCCATTTTGGTTTTTTGCACCCATCGTAAACGGTGAAATATGCATATGCGATTATATACTTTGTCTAAATCCAGTCTGAAGTGTTCATTACTAAGAAAAGCACAGGTGTTTCTCTAGTGCTCGTGTGGATTTGCTAGTTTACTTAAAGGTTTAAGCGTTAGGCGGAAGAACTATCCGAGAAGAAGTAAGCCTTATCCAAAATTTTGTCATCTGCCGCTTGAATAACCATGCTAATTTGTTAGTAACCTTTTAATCTACTCACCGCACTAAGCTAAAAAAGGTAAACAAAATTGAACGACGAAGTAAAATGTTCAAAACCAGAATGCGACAAGTTCACAGCAATAAACGAGTTAGCACGCCGCAGAGGATTTTTCTGGCCATCTTTTGAAATTTACGGTGGCAGCGGCGGCTTTGTAACTTACGGTCCACTTGGCGCAAGGCTGAAACAGAATATTGAAGCTAAGCTTAGAGAACTTTTCGTTAAGAAAATTGGGATTTACGAAATGGAATCGTCCGTGATTGCGCCTGGAAAAGTCTTCGAAGCCTCAGGTCACGTTGACCATTTCAAGGAGCCTATGGTTGAATGCCAAAACTGTCACGGTCGTTTCCGAGCTGACCATTTGCTTGAAGAAAAAGCAGACATTAGTTCGGCTGAAGCTGAAAAAATGAGTTTAACCGAGATTAAAGAAGAAATCGAGCGACAGGGTATTTTGTGCCCTGACTGCGGCGGCAAATTCGGTGAGCCGCAGCGGTTCTTAACGATGTTTGAAACTACTATTGGACCTTACTCGGGCGCGGTCGGTTACGGGCGACCGGAAGCGGCACAAAACATTTTCGTCGAGTTCAACCGTCTCTATACTGTCGCGCGGGAAAGGCTTCCTTTCGGAGTTATCCAGATAGGTCACGCTTTGCGCAACGAAATTTCGCCTAGGCAAGGCTTGATTAGGCTAAGAGAGTTCACGATTGCTGATTTAGAGTTCTTCTTTGACCCTCAAGAGCCATGCTGCCACCTTCTAAAAGAGGTGGAAAACGAAGTGTTGCCCATTCTACTATGCGAAACAAGGCTGAAGGAGTGCGAGGACACGACAGACCTAACAGTTAGGGAAGCGCTTGATCGGAAAATAATCCGCTCAGAATGGCAAGCGTTTTTCATGGCGATGGCTAAAAAACTCTTAATTGAACTTGGCGTACCAGCAGAAAAACAGCGGTTCATCGAAAAACTCACTTGGGAAAAAGCCCATTACTCAAGCCAAAGCTTCGATCAAGAAGTCTTAGTTGACCGTTGGGGCTGGGTAGAAGTCTCCGGACACGCTTACCGCACGGATTATGATTTGTCATGCCATATGAAAGCCAGCGGTGTTGACATGAGCGTTTACAAAGAATTCGCCAATCCCGTGGAAAAAGAAGAGCTAGTTGTCAAGCCTATAATGGCTAAGCTTGGTCCAGTATACAAGAATGAAGCCTCAAAAGTTGCTGCTCTGCTTGCTAAAGTTCCTGCGCAGGAAGTTGCTGACGCCATGCAAAAACAGGGTTACTTTATGGTTGAAAACTACGAAATCAAAACTGACCAAGTGGACATTAGCCGGCAAAAAACGATTGTTCGCGGCACCCGCTTCATACCGCACGTGGTTGAACCCAGTTTCGGCTCTGACAGGCTCTTTTACGTGGCATTAGAGTACGCTTACGGCATTAAAGACGACCGAGTTGTCATGAGTTTTCCCAGAAGCATTGCACCAGTGCAAGTTGGCGTTTACCCCTTAATGAGCAAAGACGGCTTAGACACTAAAGCGTCGGAAGTGCAAAGGTTGCTTGCGAATGAGGGTTTCATGGTTGAATTTGACGAAACAGGCTCCATCGGCAGACGGTACGCAAGAGCTGACGAAGCTGGCGTTCAATTGGGAATAACCATTGACTATGATACGTTAAGCGATGACACAGTAACCATACGAGACCGGGATTCTTGGCAGCAAGTCCGTTGCGCAATCAAAGACTTACCAAAGCAATTGCATAAGTACTTTGAAGGAAAAGTAAACTTTGAACAATTAGGAAGCATTATCAAAAGTTAAGTAGCTAACTTTTTTAATACACACAGAATAATAACATCATGAGTCAGGGATAGTTATAGGCGGGGGAACAAGTGGTACTTCCATCAGAAACAGAAGAGCGCGTTAAAAGGAGAGCCCTAAACGCTTGCCAAGATAACCTACGCAAGGTTGTAGATGTCTCAAGAAAAATCCCTCAACTTGTTGAGTATTTTGCAAGCGGTGACAAGGAAAACGCAAGAAAACTCGTCAGTGAAATCAGAACAGGCGAAGAAGAAGTTATCAAGGCAAGGCGCATGGTTTCTCAAGAGCTAGCCGAGATAGGTGCCATTCTGATTGCCCGCGAAGACTTCTTGAGATTCACAAATTTATCCAGCGAAATAGCTGATTTCTCTGAAGGCATCGCTTATTACCTAGTTGAAATAATGGAGCACAACTGGAGCATTTCCCCAGACGTCAAAAAAGACCTGCTCAAACTTTCTTCAGCTGTCTTGGATACGGTGCTTAAGCTACGGGAAACAATGATGGTTTTAAACTATGGTTCACAAAAAACCCTAGAGCGCGCAAAAGACGTGGAAATCGCGGAGCGAATCGTTGACGACCAGTACCGAGCGTTAAGCATAAAAGTTCTCAACGGCAAACTTGACGTTCCAGTACTTCTGCTTCTAAGAGACGTTCTTCAATTGCTAGAAAACTCCGCTGACAAAGCTGAAGACGCAGCGGACGCCGCACGGATGCTTTCCTTCATCATGTAACAAGAGCGACTTTAATGTCAAAAATAAAAGTGGAACTCATCGAAAACTTCCTTGTGGTGTGGGATTCAACGGATGGCTCCCAACTATACAAAACAGCATATTACGGCAAACCGCTTGGGATTCCTAAACCAAAAATCCCAGAGTTCAATGTGCCTTTAATTTTGGATTTGATGGAAGGCTTGTACCTTGTTGAAAACAAAAAGATAGTAATCTACGAAAATGTGGATGAGAGCAAGGTTAGCCTCAAAAAGCTTAGGCAAAAAGCTAAACAGTTGTACGATGAGTTTGAAGAAAAATACGCTGTTTACCGTGACCTTCGGGACAGCGGCTTAATTGTTACGCCAGGAATAAAATTTGGCTGCGATTTCGCCGTTTACAAGTACGGTCCAGGCGTTGAACATGCTCCTTACATGGTTTCCGTTAAGAAGGCAGGTTCAGACATGTCAGCCACGGAGATTGTTAAGGCTGGGCGGTTGGCTACGACGGTGCGTAAACGGTTTATTATTGCTGTGCCAGATTTGGGTTCAAATAAAGTTAAGTATTTGATTTTCAAGTGGTTCAAAGCTTAGCTCTACTCCCAAATTTTTTTAACCCAATCTATCCTGTCGAAGTCTTTGTCATGTGAGTATATTTCAGTAATATTGTTCTGTTTCATGGTTTGCAACGTTAACGAATCAACGAAATCTATCTGTTTTCCATATAAATCTTGAAGAGAGGGAAGAAAGTTATCCCAAGTTATAGCAAGTTTATTCATTGATAAATAAGAGTTTATAGCTGTGAGAAAGCTTCCAATCTCTTTTTTGCGATTATTGTATTCTAACCAATCGATTACTTCCTGAATGATAGCTAAGCTTGTAGCTGTTTGTTCGCCGCTTTCGATTCTTTTAAGAATCCTTTTGGCGATTTCATAGTCTTTTTGTGGTGACTTTACAAAGGCGTATATGAAGACGTTAGTATCAACGAACCGCACTATTTAGCCCTCAGCATTTTCTTCGTCACTCTAGCCGCTGATGCTTTTATCAGCTCTTGCTTCACTGGTTCTTTAATTTCTATTCCTTCAGCTAAACCACAAAGTAGTTCTGTTGGATTTGGAACAGTATTTGGAGGTAAAATGACTACTTTGTTGTCTATTATTTGCAATATGACGTAGTCGCCTTCGTCTATTCCTAATTTTTGTCTTATATCTGCTGGAATAGTAATCTTCCCTTTTTGGAGCACCTTAACTTGTTCACCCATATTTGCTCACCATGATTTATTATGATATTTAGGTTACTTAATAAGATTACTTTTAAGATTGTAATTCTATAATCACCTTTGAAATAAAGTTCATTTAGGAAAAGTTTGTAACATTCTTAAAAACGTATGAAAATTCTTTGCTAACGATTAAAAAAAATAAAGGTTCGATAGTAGTGCTTAGTTTGCTATTATTGTTTGGTTTTGGAATTCTCCTCGTATGTACTGGTGCGGGTAAATCTTTGACGCTACGAGGGAGCAGCCTTCTTCTAGTTTAACGTCATCTGCTATTACTGAGACGGCGGTTATTTTTGTTGGTTTACGCTGGCTTGAGTTAACAACTACATGTCTGCCGATTATGCTGTCGTATACTTCAGCGTTTTCTCCGATTATCACTCTGTCCATTACAGCAGAGTTGGATACAACAGCATTTTTGCCTATTCTCGTGAAATTGTCAATGCATGAATCCACGATTCTTACGCCGTCTTCTATTTGGCAATGTCTACCAATCAGAACAGCACCTTCAATAGTGATTTTCTTTTGCTTTATTTTCTGGATGATTTCTAGACGGCGTTTTTCTGAATCGTTGCTTTCGCCTTGAACCCAAATTAGGCTTGATTCATTTAACCTTCCGCCGAAATCGTTGAGGGTTGAGAAGTCGCCGTGCAGCAGGTTTTTCATGGCTCCTAAGTAATTTTTAGGCGTGCCCACGTCAAACCAGTTGCCTTTCAAGGTGTAACCATACACTGGGCGTCCAGTCTGAATCACATAGGGAATGAAGTCG
>JBEKHJ010000045.1:0-13977 GCA_050012335.1 Bathyarchaeia archaeon | reverse complement strand
GTGGACCCAAGTTGTTCCCGATGATGTTGCTGAAAATCAAGCCCGTCAAGGCTGTTCCGCTCACGGCTGCTTGCTTGATGCTTAGCAAACCCAGAATCGTCATCGGCCAGTTGTTCATGAAACTCGCTCCAATCGTCACAACCATACTCGGCACAAAAACCCCCAGCACAGAAGGAAGCTTGCTCGTCGTCGTGAGAGCAGAAGCTAACAGATTCGTCACACCAGCAGTCTCTAATCCCTGGACCACAAGGAAAATGCTGAGCATGAACAGCACGATGTCCCAATTAATATCCCTAGCCAACCCAGCGAGCCCTTTCTTCTCGCCGTTCACCGACCCATTCCGCTTCAACGCAAACCAGTAAACCGCCACCAAAAACACCGAGCCACTGCAAATCACGAGCGAAACTGGAACCCTGCTCAGCGAAGTCAACACGTAACCCACATCAATTGCCACAAGCGTAGCTAAGGTTATCCTCAACAAACGAGGCGAAATCACTGGTTTCCCTCTGGTTAAAGCATCCGCAGCCTGCGCATCATAAGTCTTCGGAATCTGCTTCCTGAAAAACAGGTAAATCAACAGCAAACTGCTGAAGATAGTTGCCACTGCCACAGGACCCATAAAAACCAAGTGGTCGATGAAGCTGTACTTGAAAAAGTCGGCGCTCAGGATGTTAATGGGGTTACTCGTAATCAACGGCATCGCAGCCGTATCCGCGATTAACCCTGCACTGAAAAGGTACGCAAGCCTGCCCTTGGCGTCTATGCCCAAGCAAGTCACAATCTCCAACACAATCGGGGTCAAAATCAAAACTGCACTGTCATTCGCAAAAAGAATACTCACAGCCGCCGTTAGCAAAGAAACGTAGAAGAAAAGCCGCAACCCACTCCCGCCAGCCAACTTCACCACCCGTAGCGCAGCCCACTTAAAGAAGCCCATAGCATCCAACGTTACGGACAACGCTATGATGCCGAGGAACGCTAAAGCTGCATCCCAGATGTCCAAGAAGGACTGTGCAGCCTGCCCCAAACTAACCGTGCCAAGCAGTAGCGAAGCCACTGCGCCGATTCCAGCCGCATAGCCAAGCCGCAAACCGCGTGGACGCTTAATCATCAAGAAAAGCGTCACTGCAAAGACAGCTACTGCAGCAACTGTTATGTAGTCCAAGACTAAGCCCCTTGTTGTTTTAGCAAAGCGTTGCTTTCAGATATAAAAAATTAACTTGCCAAACCCAAGAACTTGACGTATAGTCAAGCCCGAAACTAAAAAAATAGAATTAAAAGAAGGGAAAAAGAAGTTTACTCTTGCTTCTTCTGTTTTCCAGGCCTTAACGAGCGCACGGTTGCGCCTGTGCGCCACATTTCGCTGTTGCCCATGGCTTTCAGTTCGTCAGCGAGTTTTTGCCTGTAGTCTGGTGCTTTGCTTTTTTCCAGAACGATGCGTGTTTCTTCGCCTGCAGCCACCAAATCGTACAATGAATCGAACAGTGGTTTGGTTCCGTCGCGGAAGCGTTCTCTCCAGCGTAGTGCGCCGATGCGTGCGGTTTCGCTGCAGTTGCAGTACATCCAGTCCATGCCGTTCTCGTCTACTAAGCGTATGAGGCTTTGGGTTAGTTCTTCGACGGTTTCGTTGAAGGCTTCGCTTGGGCTGTGTCCACGTTCGCGCAGCGTATTGTACTGTGCTTCCATGATGCCTGCTAAAGCACCCATTAAAACGCCTCGTTCGCCAGTGAGGTCGCTGTAGACTTCTTTTTCGAAGGTTGTTGGAAACAGGTAGCCTGCGCCGATGGCGATGCCGATGGCTTTCACGCGGTCTTGTGCTTTGCCAGTGGCGTCTTGGTGGACGGCGAAGCTGCAGTTTATGCCGCTTCCGTCAACAAAGTTTCTTCTAACGGATGTTCCTGAACCTTTTGGTGCTACTAGGATAACGTCGACGTTTTTTGGCGGAATGACTCCTGTTTGTTCCTTGTAAACTATGGAAAATCCGTGTGAGAAGTACAGGGCGTCGCCTTCTTTGAGTGTCTTTTTAACAGTTGGCCAAACGTCTTTTTGTCCTGCGTCTGTAAGTAGGAACATTTTGATTGTTCCTCGTTTTGCTGCTTCTTCCATGGGGAACAGGTTTTTTCCTGGAACCCATCCGTCTTGGACTGCCAAGTCGTAGTATGCTTTGTGTACACCTGTGTTTTCTTGTCCAATGATTACTTTTATTCCGTTGTCTCGCATGTTGAGTGATTGAGCTCGGCCTTGAATGCCGTAGCCAAGTGAGACGACGACTTCGTCTTTTAGGATTTTTTGGGCTTGCGCCACTGTGAACTCTTTACGAGTGATGACATCTTCTTTGACGCCACCGAAATCCATTTTCACCATTTTATTTTTCCTCAAGCCAGACACTTTAGAGGACGCGGTAATTAAGAATTATCCCTCAAGCATGCTGCCTGCGACTTGGCTGCATCTTAAAATCGCCAGCTAACAAAACTGTTAAATTACCAAATTTAGCTGATAGTTCTTTATGAGTGATAGGCTGTTTACTCCTGAACTTATTGCGCCATGCGGAATGAACTGCGCCCTATGCAGAGCATACATAGCCTACTCACGGGGAATACCACGGAAAAGGGGCAAAGTAACCCATTGCTCAGGCTGCCTTCCAAGAGGCAAAAACTGTTTCATCAAAAGAAAATGCAGTAAACTCTCTAAACACCAAATCCAATTCTGCTATGAATGCGAAGCGATGCCCTGCAAGAACATAGACCGCATAGACAGGCGCTACCGAGAACGCTATGGCATGAGCATGGTTGAAAACCTCAAAATGCTAAAAGCCAAAGGCATGGACGAGTTTTTAGCAAACCAAACAGAGAAGCACCGCTGCCCAAACTGCGGAGACGTGGTTTGCGTGCATGACGGAAAATGCTACTCATGCGGCTACACAAGATAAAAAACTCAGCGCTAAGCACCCATTAACTTTAGCAAAATCGCCTTAGCTGAGTACAGCCTGTTTTCTGCTTGTTCATAAATCACCGACTTCGGGTTCTCAATGGCTTCTGCGCTTATTTCGTATCCTCTGTGAATAGGCATGTCATGCATAATGTACGCGTCACTGCCTTTCAGCAGTTCAGCGTTGATTTGGTATGGCATCATAAGCTTAATCCGCTTCTCCTTTTCCGCTGCAAACTTTGGGTCAGTGAAGAATTCCATGTCAATCCATGTGTCCGTGTAAACGAAATCAGCGTCTTTGACCGCTTTTTTTGCATCTAAGGTTGACTGCCACAACCCGGTTTTCTTCGCTTCAGCCAGCAATTTATCGTCTCTTGCTGCTTCGTTGAAAATCGGTGTAACCGTTGTTAGTTTGGCTCCTGTTTTGGTGCAGCCTTCAATGAGTGAGTTGCAGACGTTATTGTGGACGCCAATGTAAACGAGTTTAGCGCCTTTCAATGTGCCTTTTTTCTCTTTTATGGTGATTAAATCTGCTAAGGCTTGGGTTGGATGGTATTTCTCGTCGCAGCCGTTGATTACTGGAACACGCGACGCGTCAGCCATCTTCAGGAGGTCAGCATCAAAAAGCAATCTGGCCATGATGCAGTCAACATTACGCGACAAATACCGAACCTCATCCGATATGTCAGCTAACGTGAAATTCGTGGTTCTCCAATCAATAAACAAGCCGTGACCGCCAAGCTGTGTCATCGCCACTTCAAAAGCAACCCTTGTGCGAGTGGAAGTTTTCTGAAAAATCAACGCAGCCGACTTACCCTCAAACGCTTTACGGTATTTTTTAGGGTTATGCTTAACTTCAATGCCTAAATCAACTAGCGCATTAAGCTCTTGACCAGATAACTCTTTGAAATTAATCAAATGCATCTTTACTTTGCCTTCCAGTAACGCTGACCAAGCCAGCAATTATAAGCTTTATGGAAAGCCTTTTCACTCAAAACAATATACTTTAACTTTGAAGAGAACTTTAGCATGATTCTTATTGTAGCCTCAAACAAGGACACTGCAAGCCTAAACATCAAACAGCAAATCCTCAACCACTTCCCCTTCAACAAGACCACACAAACTTTTCAACAAAATCCCATTTACACCGCTGACTTAAACGGCAAAAACGTAACCCTTGCGACTTTAAGTGAAGAATCTGTTAAAGCACAAGACATACCAGAAAGCTTTCCAGACGCAAAACTAATCGTCTTCATCTCCAGACACAGTAGCGCAAGCGGCAAACCCACCCTATCCGTCCACACGCCAGGAAACCTTGGCAATGCAGAACTAGGCGGATTGCCCAGAAAAATCTCAGTTTCCCCTGCAACAGCCATGCGTGACGCATTAAAAGCGCTCTTGCACTACAAAGAGCAACTGCAACTTGATTACGAAGTGTCATACGAATGCACTCATCATGGTCCAAGCTTGAATGTGCCAGCGATGTTTGTTGAGTTAGGCAGCTCCCCAGCACAATGGAGCGATTCCAAAGCTGCAATGGCCGTTGCCAACTCCGCAGTGTCTGCAATCGTCAATTTCTCGAAATCCGCTAATTCAGCGGCTCTTGGCATAGGCGGAACGCATTACAACCAAAAGTTCACGCGTATGGCTTTGGCTGGCGAAGCCGTTTTTGGCCACATAATTCCCAAATACGCTGTTTCCATTATTGATTCTGAAATATTATCGCAATGCATCGAGAAAACTTTGGAGAAAGTTTCGTTGGCGATTCTTGATTGGAAAGGAATCAGAAGCCAAGACAAGCCAAAACTGTTATCGGCGCTGCAGGATGTTGGGTTGCCTTTCAAGAAAGTTTAACCAGCCTAGACAAGAAACTTTAAAAGTCTTGATAAAGTAGTTTTTAAACTCTAAGTTACAGTAATGTTTATTATTCATAAATGAAATCTTGAGTGTGCGATAAATATGGGAATAAAATCTTGGCTAACGCAGGCATCAAGAACCTTAAAATTAGCTACAAAACCGGGAAGAGACGAGCTTTGGCTATCAATAAAAATCAGCCTCCTAGGCATAGGAGCAATTGGTTTAATCGGTTTCGTAATTAAACTCTTAACTTACGCGATAAGCGGCGCAACTGGAACTGGATAATCTTAGGAATGAAAATTTATGGAGAAAAAAGAAGAGCAAACGCAAGCAAAAATTTTCGTTGTCAAAACCACAACAGGACAAGAACGTAACGTAGCACGATTGATAGCTTCAAAAGTTGAAATGCACCATATTCCCATCAAAGCTCTTCTTGTACCAGATACACTAAAAGGATACGTGTTTGTTGAAGCTGATGGACCACACTTGGTGGAAGAAGCCATCTCAGGCTTGAGACACGTGCGCTCAAGAATCCCTGGACTCGTAAGCTTCATCGAAATAGAACGGTATATTGTCAGAAAACCAGTCATAGAAGACCTAAATGAGGATGACGTTGTCGAAATTACTGGTGGACCGTTCAAAGGCATGCGAGCCAAAATCACAAGACTTGACAAGTCAAAAGGCGAAGTTACCCTCGAATTGCTTGAGGCAACATTCACTTTGCCAATCACAGTACACTCAGACTATGTAAAACTAGTGGAAAAAGCAAAAAAATAAAACTGGTGAAACAATATGGGCGAGAAAAAAGTTGTAGAATTGCTCGTAAATGGCGGACAAGCCAATGCAGGTCCACCGTTAGGTCCTGCTCTTGGTCCATTAGGCATCAACACCATGGCTGTCGTCGACAAGATTAACGAGCTTACAAAAGACTATGCTGGAATGAAAGTTCCAGTGAAAATCAGCGTTGATACTGAGGACAAAACCTTCGATGTGTCCGTTGGCACTCCAACCGCTTCCGCATTAATCGTTGCAGAGTTGAAAATTGAAAAGGGTTCAGGAACACCTAACACTGTTAAAGTAGGCAACTTGTCTATGGAGCAGATGGTGCGAATCGCGAAAATTAAGCGGCATGAACTTTTAGCGCCAACGCTGAAGAAGGCAACGAAAGAGATGCTTGGAACCTGCGTTAGCTTAGGAGTAACAGTTGAAGGCAAAGACCCTCGAGAAGTGCAAAAGGAAATTGATGCTGGCAACTACGAACAACTATTTGGTAGCGAATAATGATAAGCGAATATTTTTATAATGGGTTTCCAATCCCTCATTGGCACGAGGCTTAAAAATGCCCCTAGACAACAAGAGAATATCAGAAGCAGTTAAACAGGCAAAGGCGAAGTCTGGCGAAAAAAAATTCAACCAGACAGTAGATTTGATCTTGGATATTACAGAGATCGATATGAAGGCGCCAGAAGGTAAAATCCAAGAGGTTGTTGAGCTTCCTCACGCAACTGGTAAACCGAACAAGATTTGCGTTATTGCTTCTGGAGAATTTGCGTTTAAAGCACGAAACGCGCAAGCTGATCACGTTATTGAACGAGCTGACCTAGAAGCGTTAGGCGGCAAAAAGAAAGAACTACGCAAGCTCGCAGGCGATTATGACGTTTTCATTTCAGAAGCTCCCTTAATGTCGCTTGTAGGTAGAATTCTCGGTCCAGTTTTGGGTCCAAGGGGAAAAATGCCTATTCCAGTTACACCTAACGCTGACATTGCAGCTATAATAAACAAGCATCGCAAGACTGTGGTTGTGAGAATGCGCAACCAACCAATCATTCAAGTTTCAGTTGGCTCTCAACAGATGAAGGATGAAGAACTTGTCGAGAACATTATGACTGTTCTTCGTGTTTTAGATGGAAAATTAAAGCGTGGCTTGAAAAACGTAAAGTACGCTTTCATTAAGACATCTATGGGTGAGCCAGTAAAAATTAAACCTTAACAGAGAGAAAAATCATGCCATCCCAACAAGTATTAGAGGAAAAATCAAGCGAAGTAGAAGCAATCAAAGACATACTAAAAGGATACAAGTCCATCGGCATTGCTAGCTTGAAGAAGGTCCGTGCTTCCCAACTTCAAGAACTCAAGAAAAGTATGGTTGGCAAAGTTCACTTTAGAGTTTTAAAGAACACGTTGATGAAGCTAGCTATTGAAGAGATGAATCAGGAAGATTTAAAGAAGCTTGAGGTATACTTGGACGGGTCAAACGTTTACTTGTTTACAGATTTAAACCCGTTTAAACTGGCGCTGTTGTTGGAACGCGGCAAAGTAAGAACAACCGCTAAGTCAGGCGACTTTGCCGCCATCGACGTGGTTGTTCCAGCAGGTAACACGGGTCAAGCCCCAGGTCCAATCATCAGCCAGCTAAATGCTGCTGGCTTGCCCACAAGGATTGAGTCTGGCAGCGTTTGGGTTAGCAAAGACACGCTTGTTGTTCGTAAGGGTGAAGTTATCAACGAGCGCCTTGCTGGTGTCCTCTCAAAACTGGGCATTAAAGCGGTTGAGTTAGGCTTGTCAATGCGGGCTGTTTTGGATAATGGCTTAATGATTGTTGGCGCCCAGCTTAAAGTTGACATTGAAGCGACAAAGAAGAGCCTTGAGCAAAGCAACTCAGAAGCCTTTGCCCTAGCACTTGGCATTGCTTACCCAACCAAAGAAACGATTACGCTATTATTGCAGAGTGCACACCAAAAAGCTGTTGCACTATCTGTTGGCGCTGCTATACCGACCAAAGACACGATTGCTGACCTGATTAGAAAAGCGAATACAGAAATGACAAGTTTAAGCAGTGCGGTGGAGAAAGCTAAACCTAAAGCAGCATAAACCATCTTTTTGAATCGATTTCTCTAATGCACTTGTTTGCTTGCTTTTGTTTTTTGCTTTCCGGCGCAATAATATTCCTATCAGTAATCCTGTGCCAAGAACAGCTATGAAGCTATCCGAATAAACTTCACCACTAATCTGATTACTAAATCGTAAGTAAATAATAAAACCAAAAAAAATTAGTACAGTGATAAGTAACAATACTCTTTCTATTGTATACATTTTCTGGATTTTTTCTTGATTTTGCATAGTTACAAAGGGGTTTGCTTATAGAATTAAACTTTTAGCAAAATATCTAAAGACACTTTACTTAATCAAAACCAAAGCCGCATTCAAAAAACTCAACGCCTTTTTTTACAATGGTTGGAGCATTAATTTTGAAGATTAAGTCTCTTCCGTCTTTTTCTCTCATTTTCACCCATCGAAAAAGCCAAGCCGATGTCACTGAATTTTCGTTTTTTCCCTTCTTTCCATTCTTTCTCTGTACAATATTATTATTATTAAAGTGAGACTCATAGCAAACACGATGGACAGAAAAACTCTTTCACTAATCAGATTAATATAATCTAAGTAAAGAAAAAAAACATAAAGAGGTACTAAAATAACGAGCAACATTACTTTTAATTTTGTAATTTTAAACATTTCAGGAATTTTTTCTTTTTTTTGCATAATGGTGAGAGGTTTTATTATAGAATTAAACTTTTCTTATCTTATCGGTAACTAAAATTTGTTCTGAAAATATTGGTAGAAGCATATGCTTTAAGCTTCACCAACTTTGATAAGGCTTAATAGTTTCTTGTGTCGTGTAGATTTTAATTAATGTGACTTGTCATGGTTGATGTTTGGCTTCCCTACGGAAAAACCGACGTGTGCGTTCGAGTTCCAGCCCGAAACCTCCTCGGCACAATCGAGCCCAAAGAGCGCCAAGGCGCAGTGGATGCCAAGGCTGAGGTTGAGCGAGCATTAAAAGAACCCATCGGCTCCAAACGCCTATCTGAAATTGCCAAGCCAGAGAGCAAAGTAGCCATAGTTGTTGATGATGCTACCCGCAAAGCGCCAAGCGAAGTGATGCTTCTGCCAGTCCTAGCCGAATTGAACGCTGCAGGCGTAAAGGACGAGAATGTAACGGTTATTTTTGGTTGCGGAACCCACAGAGCGGTTAAACCTGAAGAAGCCGCAGAACTGCTTGGTTTAGAAGTGCTTAAACGGGTGAAGACAATCAGCCATGACTGCCGAGCGCAAGATTTAGTGTACGTGGGCACGACTAAGACGCATGGCAACAAAGTGTACGTTAATCGCGTGTTCGCTGAGGCAGACGTGAAAGTGCTTTTGGGCGATGTTGGCTTCCACTATTATGCAGGTTATGGCGGTGGAAGAAAAAGCGTTTTGCCCGCTGTCAGCGGCGAAGAAACCATCAAGCACAACCACGCCATGCTACTGCACGCCAACGCCCGAACAGGAATTTTAGAGGATAACCCAGTGCATCGGGACATGACTGAGGCAGCAAGATTAGCCAAAGTAGACTTCATCGTAAACGTTGTAGAAAACAAGAAAGGCGAAATCGTAAAAGCCTTCGCTGGCGATTTAGAGCAGGCGTTTATGGAAGCCGTAAAACTGGTCGACGAAATGTACCGCATAACAGTGGACCGCCGAGCAGACATCTTAGTCGTAAGTGCAGGCGGGCATCCAGCGGACATGAATCTGTACCAAGCTTACAAAGCGCTGGACAACGCTTTGGACGCAGTTAAACGCGGAGGCGTAATAATCCTCGTTGCCGAGTGTCCGGAAGGGCATGGGAACCAAGTGTTCTACGATTGGATGACACGTTTGGGCGATTTAAAAAATGTTGAGCACGAAGTTAAACGCAACTTTGTTATGGGCGGTCACAAAGCCTATTACCTCTTAAAAGCCCTGCAAAACCACCAGATCATACTGGTTTCTTCTCTGCCTGATTACTATGCAACCAGCATATTCAAGCTGAAAACTGCACGAGCCGTAAACGACGCTTTAGCTGAAGCGTTGAAAATTGTTGGTTCAGCCTCAAGAGTTTGGGCGATGCCTCAGGGCAGCTACACTTTGCCCATCTTTAAGGCGCCAGAAGAAACAAATACTTAAACAATCTGCCTACTCCAAGCCAAATGCAACTGGTTGAAGCATAAAGCGCAACCTTTAAGTTACAACAGTGAAATTTGGTTTAAGAAGGCGAAATAATGCAACAAACCTTCAAGCTACACAAATTTGCCCCTGACGACTTACAAAGCGTAATACAAATCAACCGCGTCTGCCTACCAGAAAACTACACTGACTTTTTCTTTATGGACTTGCACCAGCGTTTTCCAGAAACCTTCATTGTGGCAGAAGAAAACGGAGAAATCGCGGGTTACATCATGTGCCGCATTGAAGTGGGCTTATCGAATTATGGTTTCGGCGGCTTAATAAGAAAGGGGCACGTCGTATCCATAGCAGTTCTGCCACAGTACAGGCGCAAGGGCATCGCACAAGCAGTAATTACTAGGGCGTTGGAAGGCATGCAATATTACAAGGCTAAACAATGCTTCCTAGAAGTCAGGGTGACAAACGAAGCAGGCATATTGCTCTACAAGAAGCTAGGCTTTGAGATCACCAGAACCTTAAACGGGTACTACTCAGACGGCGAAGACGCATACGTCATGACAAAACGACTTTAGGCTGACTTACCATTCTTTTTAAGGCTAACGGAACAGCCAAGTTAACCGAAACAACCAACGCTAGCAATCCGTAGCGTATTCCAGTTGCTATGGCAGCTGTGTCAACGAATACTTGGAAGTTTTGTGCTCCTGCAACCAAATTCATCGTGCCCATGCCAAGCGTTACCAGCGTCAACGGTATGGCAGAGAAAAAGGAGATGCTTTCTTTAATTTTAAACAGCAAAACATACGAGCAAATTAAGGTTGGACCGTAAAATGCGAATGCGCCTAAAATGCCCACCGGCCAACCGAGCGGATTCAACTCTATAGCCAAACCTGTAACGTTAATAGCGTAAAATGTTGTTACAATATCAAATATCCAAAAGGCCAAAGCAACGCCTTGAAAAGAAAACAGCAAATTCCGCCATTTTTCCGAAGTCTCAGGCACAATTTTAGGGTTTGTGTTTTTCAGCTTAAGATACGTTATGCTGGATGCTGGAATCAGCAAGATGAGCATGTACATTAAGCCTAGCCAAGCATCGCCACCTTTGATGAGCACTGCTATGTTGAATATCCAGATTAGCCCTGTTGCGACTAGAAAGCCTTGAGCTAAACTTTTCAGTGACCCCATAACAGGTCTTCTCCCCCATTATGCCCTGCCGCATGATTACCTACATAACCTTTATTCCCAAAACCAAACTTCAACCGTAATGTTGTACAGCGGAACAATTAGTCAATAAAGACTTTGCTTATTTTTCATACATTTTACACCCAACCAAAATTTTTGCCTCAAAATATTTTATCTTTTATAGCAAGTAAATTTAGAGTGGGCAGTTTTTCCGCACACTATAGACGCATCAATGGAGTAACGCAACTTCTTTAAAACGCCAATCATATAATAACCTGTGAGGAATCAAGTCAAATGTACATCCAGAAAACACCGGAAAAAAACGCCATACTCTTCGTATGGTTCAACCAGTATGCTGGAATACTCCTAAAAACCCCCACTAAAACCCTTGCCATAGACCCAGTTGAAATCAAACCCAAAAGCCTACAAAACATAGATGCAATCCTAATAACACACGAACACTACGACCACCTAGACCCAAGACTAATCACAGAAATCCAAAAAGCAACAAACTGCACAATAATCGCTGATTCAGCCTCAACCAAAAAACTCCAACACGCCATACCCACCGAAAAACTCCAAGAAATCAAACCAGGCGCAGAAATAAAAATCGGCGAAGTCTCCGTTAAAGCAGAAAAATGCAACCATAACGCACAAGCACCAGTAACCTACATAATAACCAGCGAAGACCAAGTCAAAGTCTACCATACAGCAGACAGCTTACCCTTCCCAGAACTAGCAGCCATAGGACAAAGAGAAAAATTCGACGTAGTCTTCTGCACAGTTGGCATAGCTCCAGGCTCCACACCGCAAACAGGCTTCGAAATAGCACGATTAACTAAGCCACAAGTCGCAGTACCATACCACACAGCATCAACAGCAAGCCAAACGCAGTTCGCCGAAATATTAAAGAAGGAATTGCCAAGAACTGCATGCTTGATTCCAGAACAAAACAAAATCTACCAGGTATCAAAAAGGAAGTGAAAAAACTTGAAAACAGACAAATCCATCCAAGAAAAGAAAGACAAAATGGCAAACATACTCTTCAAAATTGACGCAATAAAATTCGGAGTATTCAAGCTAACAAGCGGAAAAGCAAGCCCCTACTACATAGACCTAAGAGTAATCCCAAGCTTCCCAGATGCCTTCAGAGAAATCTGCGACTTCTACGCTGAATACATAACCAACCAAATTGGACTAAAAAACTTCGACAGAATAGCGGGAGTACCAATTGCCGGAATCCCCTTTGCATCCCAAATCGCATACAACCTCAAAAAACCCTTCCTTTACGTGCGCAAAGGCATCAAACTGCACGGAAGAGAAAGAAGAGTGGAAGGAATCCTTGTATCAGGAGACAAAGTTCTACTAATCGACGATTTAGCCACCACTGGATTAACCCTCAAAAAAGCCGCTGAAGCCGTAAGAGCCGAAGGCGGTGTTGTAACAGACGCCGTCGCTTTCCTAGACCGAGAAGAAGGCGGAAAACAACTGCTGAAAAAAAGCGAAATAAGTCTTCACGCGTTACTGAAAATAAGCGAAATAGCTAACACATTATACGAAATAGGCGCCATAGACCAAGAAAGCCTAAAAACAATCCTAAAACAAGTCAAAAAACAATGAAAATTTAAAATTTTTAATCGTAGAATATTAGACTGGTTTCTTCAAGTAGCGTATGCAATTTTTCCACAGCATCATAAACGTCCTGTTCTTTTTTGGCTCCAGTACAAACCAGTTTTCCACTTGCAAAAAGCAAAATCACAACTTTCGGCTCTTGCATCCTGTAGATTAAGCCTGGGAACTGTTCAGGTTCGTACATGGCGTGGTCAAGCGTGTAAGCTGCCTTTTCTAAGTCAATCATGCCGCCTAAGCCGCCTGAGGCAACAATGTTTTGTATTTTTAATTCTGGTTTGCTGATGATTATTATGCCGCCTTTTTTAAGTTCCTTAACCACTTTCATGACAGCTCTGCGAGATTCCTTCTCTGATTTAGCGCCAGTGCAAACCATTTTTCCAGAACTGAAAATTAAAGTCGCAGTTTTGGGACGTTTTAATCTAAAAACTAGTCCTGGAAACGTTTCAGGGCGATATTCAACACTTGGATAACCCTTAACCACAGCGTTCAAGTCAACTTTCTGGTTCAGCGTTGCAGAAGCGACCACGTTTTCGATGCTTATTGTAGCTTTAACTTTTGGCAATCATTTCCCTTCCTGCTTTAACCGCCCTTAAATATTCCTTATCAAAGGCAGACTTTATAAAGACATCTGTGACTGTCACTGTACTCCATTCTGTTGTTCAGGTCTTTTCTTCTCTCTTAACATAGGAATAATAAATTCGATAATCACCAGCAACACTATAAGCGCAATAATCAATGGCAAACCCCACTGGTTATTCCTCATGAAAAGTGTTATCCATCCAAACCATGGAATACGCATAACCACTTTGCCTACTACCATGTTTTGGGGAACTCCTGGAGGGTTGTTGCTGTCCCATGGGTCTAAGCCTGTCTGTGGGGTTTGTGGCCATGGGTTTCCGTTTCCGTCACCTTTAGTGAGGTAATATGTGGTGCCGTTGACTTCTTCTGTGCCTACTATGCGGTGCACAATTAATTCACTTGAGTACGGGCTGTGGAAGACGATTATGTCGCTGTTTGGATAGTTAGTGTTCAGGTCTTTGGGGTCTATGCCTTGAACGATTATGATGTCGCCTATACTCAGGGTTCGGTCAAACGGGTGGTTTAAGCTTAACCAGAAGTTATCGTTGGCATCGTAAGGAATGCACATGCTGCCGCTTTCCACAGTCAACGCGGGATCAGGCGTGTTAAGCGCTAGTTCTAAGCCAAAGAAAAAGCCAAGAACTATTACAACAAGCAAGACGATGGCAACTACCGTTTTGAAATAATCATTTTTCCATAACTTTTTTAGAGCAATCAAACTTTTGCCTCTAATGGTGAAGTGGTTCCTGTTCATAAAGAGTTCCTACTTTTTAAAACTTACCGTTTTAAAATAAAGAAAAATAAGAGAGGCAAGAT
>JBEKHJ010000044.1:0-14285 GCA_050012335.1 Bathyarchaeia archaeon | reverse complement strand
CATCGGAGATTGCAGTTGTAGGTCAATTTATGTCCGCAAAACAGAGGAGCCTTAACGTCAAATAAGTTTGAGATAAAGCCACGATAGATTCTCATCCCTAGCCAAAATGTCTCTAGGTAATGGCGAATGTTTTTTTCTTCCCCCGAATAGTTGGAAACCCGTCCCCATCCTCCAAGATCAATTGAACATAATCTGCGAATTCACATAGATAAAAACAAGTACTTTTCTTTTTTGTTTTGTGAGAAAGGGGAATTTTGCTCTTTTTATTCTTCTTTCTTGAGTCCTTTCTTTATTCCTTTCCCAAGGTCATTTACGGCTTTAGCACCTTTCCTGATGCCTTTGCCGACTGCTTCTCCAGTTTTTTCAGCAGCATTTTCAACTTTTTTCTTCTCTTCAGGCATTCCATCACCTTCCATCTAAAGGTCGTTTATTTCAGAATTAAGTGTGTGTGACTGTGAAGTCACAACAACATCTGGGTGTCAACCGAGGTTTTGCTCCTTCCCCAAGACAAACTCCCCGGCTTTTTCAGAAAAATTTACTCATGCTATGCCGT
Organism: Bathyarchaeia archaeon; assembly: GCA_050012335.1. GTDB lineage: Archaea > Thermoproteota > Bathyarchaeia > Bathyarchaeales > Bathycorpusculaceae > Bathycorpusculum. The sequence goes on along the minus strand of JBEKHJ010000044.1, from coordinate 13,732 downwards.
CGCTTCACTTATAACACACGCGTCTTAAGAGAAAGTGTGAGTTTCTAAGTTGCGTAATCTTTTACTACTGCTTTAGCTGCATTTTCCTTAACTGACGCTATTCCTTTTTGGCATCCCTCTTTTGATTCATAAGCTCCACTTTCCGCTATAATCTCCCCGTTTTGAGCTCTGAGTCTGAACCTGAATTTTTCAACAGCATCTTTGAATATAGCAGCCGCTCTGTTGCTGTGGGGCTACAGCTACACAAGTTTAATAGTCATTCGTACTCCTATGTAACTTAACAGGTGTAGCTCTTGAGCAATCTGATTGTTGGAAATATGACTTTGATGAGTCTGCTTGTAACCATAATTGGCTTGATTATTCTGTGGATAATAGTCTCAATACCCGTGTGGTTAGCTGGCAAAGCAGTAACAGGCGGAAAAGCCACTTTTGGCGACGCCATGATTGCTACGCTGTTTGGCCCAATAGTTTACGCTATCACATTGATTATAGTGGGTTACTTTCTGGGAACGCTAATCGGCTCAACGGCATACATAATCGCACTAATTTTAGCCCTCATAGCCTGGATATGGGTCTACAAAGCAAGCTTCAAAACGGGCTGGCTGGCCGGCATCGGAATAGCCATACTGGCATGGATAATCTTCGTCGTAATAAGCATAATATTTGGAGCCCTCTTCGGTATAGTAGTTCCAGGAACATTCTTCCCCCACATCTAAAACCACAGCAAACACTAAACAGACTTCACATAGATGTCATAAACGCCAAAACAAAAAACAAGAATCAGATAGCGGATGCTTAGTCAGAACCTGAATTTTCCAACCGCATCTTTGAGTGTAGCGACCGCTCTGTTACTGTGGGGCTACAGCCACACAAGTTTAATAGCCCTTTTATACTCCTATAGCTCGATTGAGGAGTTGCAGATTTTGGGCGCGATAGATCAAGTATTTCATTTTATTACTTCTGGAAGCATAGGTGGTTTGCCACCAATTGTCGTAATGGTAATAATATTCGTCATCGGATTGGTCGTGGGCTATCTAATCCATTTATTCCTAAAGATCGCCATTATAGCTGCGATTATACTCGTCGTGGTCAGCTACTTCGGCCTTTTCGGTTTGAGTCTTAGCGCGTTGAAAGATCTGGCAGACAAATACGGTTCCATTGTGTATCAATACGGAGTACTCCTCATAGGCATGCTACCGCTAGGCATAGGATTCATAATAGGTCTAATCATCGGCTTCATATTCGCGTAAACTGAACATCCCTCTGGGTCAAAGCGTAGAGAACAATCGATGCCTAATGGTGAAATTACTACTTTAACACACGCCTCAAAATTTTTCCAGCCGTATTTCAAATAAGCCCTGCGCACGCTGCTTCAGCAGCAATTTTTACCCTTTTAGCACAAGTGGAAACCTTCAAAATCAGAACAACACAACCATTCGAAAAGCGAAACTATTTGTATACTTTGCGAAAATGACCTAAAACTTAAATATAAATTGGTACAAGAAATACGGGAGTTGAAAATGTCCAACGACGAAGACACAGTCCTCCTGCTTGGTTTGGGTTTAAGTCTTAATCAGACAAGGGTTTACCTAGCAATACTTCAACTGCAAAAAACTACGGCGGGACAGATAGCGAAATTTTCAAAAGTGCGCAGGGAAGACGTCTATAGAACTCTGCCGACACTCGAAAAAATGGGCCTGATTGAAAAATTGCTGGGCAAACCATCTAAGATTCGGGCTACTCCGATTTCGGATGCCCTAAGCTTCCTAGTGGCGGAAGAAAAAAAGAGATTTGATGAACGGTTGTCGGGTATGAGGAGTACGGTCAAGAGGCTATCCCTTAAAGATTGGAAGCAGCCGCTTCCTGAAGAAGAAAGCATCTACATACTGATAGCGGAAAAGAAAGCGATTTTGGCTAAGACTTCAGGACTGATTAGAAATTCGAGAAAAGAAGTCGCGTTAATTGCAAACAAGGAAAGAATCATACTGATTCTGTCTCAGTTATCAGATGAATACAAGCAGGCAATAAAGAACGGTGCTCAGATTCGACTGATCTTTGAAGGGGGCAGCACCGACATTTTGCTTAAAGAAAAAGTGCAAAAACTCATCGATGGCGCTTCGGTTCACGTCAAGTTTCATCGTAAACCTTTGAATCACTTCATAATGTCTGATGATACAGAAGCATTGATTACCGGCTCCAAAGAAACTGGATTAGGCGAAAGCCCTTCTCTTTGGACAAACAACAGCAACCTTATAGGCGTACTTAGAACAAGTTTTGAATCTGACTGGAAAAAAGCTGAAGACTAATCTGAGAATCTCGTTTCTCTTGTGGTTTCAAGTTCCAAATTCTTTTTAGCAGTTAGACCGATTAGTGCAGGCACAAAGTCAGAATGTCGGTGTGGGCTCACATTCACATACGCTTAACTCTGCTAATGACCATTAATAGGGTAGCCCAAATTATGAGCGTTAGAAAGGAGGGATAGACAAGTATGAGAACTAGAGAGTTTATAAATAGAAGTGTGTTTGCGTTAGACGAGAAAATCGGCACAGTCAAAAGTATAGAAGTAGATCCGGAAGAGTGGAAAATAACTCATCTTGAAATCGAATTGAAAAAGGAGATAGCTGAATCAGTGCTTGGCGCAAATAAAGGCGGAGTACGAAACATGCTGGCCGTTTCATCCCTAGAGAAAGGGGTTGCCCGCTGGACAGACAATGGATTGCACTTAAAAGTTTCAAAAGATCAACTTCACATGTACCTAAGACCAGTAGTTAAGACTTAGTTGGAGAGTTTGCTATGAATGCGTGGTTGACGCTTGCTATTATTATTGTGATACTTTGGTTGGTTGGGTTCTTTGCTTTGCCAGGCGTAGGCTCGTTGATACATATACTGCTTGTGATTGCTGTAATCTTAGTAGTCATTTGGCTGTTGACCGGCAAAAAGCTGTGGAAATAAACCATGCTCCATTCTTGGAAACAAAAGAAAAAGTTGAGAGTGTACCGATTATCCTTCTTTTTTCAAGTTATTTGCCCTTCTTTTTCTTTTCCAAAATTGTTTTTCTAACACGACCCTGATTTTAAGGACAAGTACATTCATGTTGTTAGCGCGCATGTTTTTTCTTCGCAAAGCGCGCGATCATGTTCATGATGCTGAGCCGGACTTTCTAGACTCTCTAATCAGCAATAGCACATTCTCCATTCGATTAGAGTATGCTCTTGCAGTAAATAGGCGAAAAAATCCTTATTATGACGCTTTCCACGCAGCTCGGATTACACCATACCTAAAGTATGCGCAGCCGAAGAATTGTTATCATATATTTTGGACTATCCCCAGTTGAAGGTACTCTTGCTGAGTCATGGAAGCGATCATTTAGGAGCATCAGACGCATTAGGAGCATTTGGGACACTAGCATACCCGGTTGAAAACGGTGCTTGGAATTTGCCAATGTTCTCTCTGATGATTCCGTAGGCCTTTTCTGCTTCGGAGTTAGGCAAGTCGCCCAAGGCTAGCGGCTCTCCACCGAGTCTAAGCGTACATTTGATAGTTGACCGCAGTATCCCCTTATCCAACACCACGTTAGCTATGTCCCTGTAATTGTAATCGGTGTAATCCTTCTTCAAACCAAGCGCGTGAGGATGCCGCAGAATCATACGTTCGTTCGTAAAGACTACAGAGTCAATATTAATCTGAGGATGGTAGATTTTCTGCTTAATATATAACTCAACCTTCTCGTTTGGACCAAGAATTTTCGCTATATCATCAGGAGCATCCATAACTGTCAACCAACTTAGCATTCTTAACTGTACAATTATGACCAGGTGAGGGAATAAATAGCTATGTGACTGTGAGGCTACATCGACAAGCGAATTGTGATTATTTCGTTAACTCTTCAACGTGTTCAGCATATCCTGTGAGGATTGCTCTGTTTGATTTGGGTGGAGCAAGATTGTACGTTTTCGTGTGATTTTCTCACAAGCTTAGTTTTCAGAATCTTATGCGCTTGTAAAAAATTCCTTTCACCACTTCGCCCAAAACTATGTAGAGTACCACAATTATTGACATCAAAAGAAGAACCAAGAGGGGCGGCTGGGCAAAACCAAATAGGCTGCCAAGCGGAGTGAAGGGGAAGATAAGTGTGGCGCCAACAATCACTATGGTGGTTAACAGCAAATACTTCCCCGGAAAACTTTTAAAGAAAGGTCTTCGGCTCCGAATTACCAGCACAATCAAACTTGCAGAAATAACTGATTCTGCGAACCAGCCAGTCCTAAATAAGCTTGGCGAGCTTTGAAAAACAAGAATAAGTACTCCCAAAGTGAGGAAATCGAAAACCGAACTCAGAATGCCGAAAACGATCATGAAATTGCGTATAAAACTAACGTTCCAGCGCCTAGGCTGCTCAACCATTTCACTATCCGTATTGTCTGTGCTGATGGTTGTCTCCGGGAAATCAGTTTAAGGAATTTTTAAAGGAAAATACGCTGCAATTTGTTTTGAGCGCGCACAATGGTGGTTTGGGAAAGATCAGAGTTAGCAAAGAAACAATGGACAGGCGCAAAACCCATCAATAACTCTTCTGCCTCAAGCATAATATGGGAGCACGAAAAAAAGGGCAAAAAAACAAGTTCTATCTTTGTTGTTTCTGTAATGATAATCTTTTTGCAGTTTCTTTGGAAATCTTTTCAAGACCGTAAGCCAGCTCTACACTGGTAACCTCGTCTAACGGGTAAAACTTGCCATCTTTATCGATGAATGCAAGCTCCAACTTTCTGTCAGTCGCTGTCTCACCTCCATCATAAATCTACTATTTACTATGATTTTCGTGAATATGCTGTTTTCATTTATTACGACAGGATACAGAAACTCATTTTCAACGCCACATTCTGAGACGGGGGGGACCTCAACATTAGCCCCTCACGCGACATCATCCTGCAGAGTGTCGAGGGCTAGCTGGCTTTCCCCTAACGCCTTTCTACGAAAGGACACCAAAATGGAGTTATTAGGAAGTAAAGGATGGCGGATTTATTCTTTTTTGGCAATCCATGTTTTTATTGCTTCTTCAATTGCGCGGGATAGGTCGCCTTTTTTCCCGCCAAATCTTTCGACGGTTTTCAATCTAAGTTGCTTTTCTATCTCGTCTGGGAGATCTACGCTGATTCGACCCATATTCAATCGCCAACTTTAGTTTTTTAGAGTTTTATGCACGATCCGTAAGTGTCAATCATCTTTGCAATAAGCGAACCGCCAAACTCCAAATTTTGTTCTTGTTCATTTATTTCGAACTCGCTTATCCACATAAGGTATTATGTGGCTATGTTATTATGTGGTTATGCGCTTATAAACATATGCTATTAAACGCGTAGAAATTAGTGCACGCCATAAGAGAATAAGAAGGAACCTGCGGAAGACTTAAGCCCCTTAAGTCCACATTGTTATCATACAAAACAAAGAAAGGTGTTTTGAGCATGAGTTATTCAAGAAGACAAGCTGGTGGTTATGCAGGGAGACGCGGCCATGGCAAGGGCTTTAAGCGCTGCCCCGTCGAGTTGGGAGAAGAATTAGAAGTAAATATCACTGACTTAAATCCAAAAGGGGAAGGAATGACCAAGATTCAGGGCTATGTAATACACGTCCCCGATGCCAAGCCTGGAAACCGCGTGAAAATAAAGATAACCCAAATAGGGGAAAAGGCAGCAAACGCCGAAATAATCAAATAGAACCGTTTCTTGGACGCCACTATTACATCTCCCAAAAGACAAAGCTTCAGTTTCAGTTCGGTTCATGACCCCATTTAGGTTCGGGGACGGGCAGCCCCACCATCGGCTTTAAGATAGAAAGGTCGCTTACAATCAACTTCTGATATGCCAAGGTGGAAATGAAAGTAGAAACTGGAAAAACACTCTGGGATAAATTTAATAGGATGGCAGAATACCTATTTTATGGTGAATCGCTTGAAATCTGGTGTAGAAGTAAAGAAAGTGGATGAACAAGGACGCTTCATCCTTCCTGCAGACTGGCGTGAAGCTGAGCTCAGCGAAAGTAGGGAACTATACGTCATCAAGAGGAAAGGGTACTTGAAGATAATTCCTAAGCGCCGAGTTGATCTAACTGAAAACTTTGACAAAGTTGACTTGGGCGTCGAAGCCATCGGAAGCTGGAAACAGTTTGAGAAGAAATTCTGCGAGGCACAAACATGAGATTCCTAGATGCAAACGTTTTCATTTATGCATACTACAAGCCCAAAAAACAGCTAACCCAAAAAGAGATGCAGATGAAAGAACAAGCCAAAAAAATAATCACCAACGTGTCCCAAGGAAAAGAAAACGTGATAATAACCGTCGTCCACGTATCCGAAATGGTGAACATCCTCAAACATGGCATGCGACCAGACCAAGTGACAGCCATTATTCGTGGACTATTCATGTTAGATAATGTTAGAATATTAGATGTAACCCGAGACGCGTATTTCGCCGCGACCGAATTAGGTGATGACCTGAAGCTTGAAGCAAACGACGCATTAGCCATTGATGTTATGAGGCTGAATAATATACGAGAAATATACTCCTTTGATGAAGATTTCGATCAAATAGAAGGAATAGTAAGACTGCCAATAATCTAAAGTCAAAATGATGTGCTACTTGCTTAGCAGTATGTTCACCTTATCTTCTTCTGATTACTTCCATAATTTATTATCTGGGTAGCCCCAGCATTAATCAAAGGCACTCTTAGGAACGGCTACCAAGTTTGTTTTAGCTTCTGAGATTGGCGTTTGGCTGTTTGATCCAAACTTTGACCCTGCTTTGCACTCTTATTCTTGCCTCTGTCTGCATCAGCCTGATTTGAGCTTGGATACATCTGTCGTCTTTGCAGTCGAACTCTTTTCTTATGGCATCCTCCAGCTTTGGCAATGAAATATGTTCAACAGAGCCAACTTGGTTCCAAAAGTGAATTTGTATTTTTTCTCTTTTCTTAAGAGCTTCAATTTCTGAATGTGTGCTCATTGCAACCGTTGAAAACGCTTTAGAAACCGAACGATATCAACCTTATGGGCAGCAAGCCTTTTTACCTTGCGCAAAATGGCCATTCATTCTTCGCTTTGTGATGTTTTACGCATTCTTCACAGTTGCTGTGGCGTGGGCAATCATCAATTCAGCTTCTTTTTCATCTTTCAGGTCCTTGATGAAATGCTTGGAAATAACAGCCTCTTTGATGAATGGTCTAATAGAACTGAAGTGGCTGTGGCAATTCGCACAGTGATCCTTTTTCAGTTCACATGGATTTTGCAGATTTGTATAGACTTTCAAGCTAATCCCTTACTGAAAATGTTTGCCTAAAACATTAACCTTGCTTTCTAACCTTCATGTGAAAGAATCATTTTTCTGAAATTCAATATGTCTCAAATTTTTTCCACGGCTACCAAAAAAATATGGAATGGGAAATGTTTTCTGTTTTTTCAAATTTTAAGATGCCGCTAATCCTGAGGCAGATGCAGGTACTGAGCTAACTGATGTTATCTGCCACAAACTTCCATCATTGTATACTTGGAACCCTGTAATGTTACCGCCGTTGAGCGTGTATAAGAATTGACTGTTTTTGCTGAAAGCCAAGTCGAGGGTGGGTATGATAGTATTCGCCGCTATGGAGCTTAGCAAGTTTAATCCGCCGCTATGTGAGATCGAAAATATGGATATCGTTCCGCCGTGCGCGTTACTAGTGTAGGCAAAGCTGCCATCACTATCTATTGCTACCCAGCAGGTTGCATTCCCAAAAGTAGGCATTGCACCGCTAATGGTTCTCAAGTTGCCTTGGTCAGAAACGACGTACGAGGACAAGGTATTGTTTGCGGCTTCGCTAACAATCATGTTGTTTACGCCTGTGAAAGCAAATCCATAGGGTCCATCGTTAACGGAGGCATGAGTTGTCGGGGCACTAGCTAATCCAGTGTAGCCTACCAAGTATGTATCAATGATGTTAGTACCTTCTTCTGTTACGACTAACACCTTTCCGTTAGGGCTGAATCCAATCTGTTCGGCGGAGGTGCCAGAGGTGGCGCTTAGAGGTTGATTCGACCCAGTTATGAAAGTTAATAAACCAAGGGTGCTCAGCGTAAATCCTGCTATATTTCCAGATCCGCCAGCATTCAGCACGTAAACCCAATTATTGTGGACTGTTAAACTTATCGGCGTAGTCCCGTGGGAACTCGTTATCGAAATAAATACAGGCACTCCGTTGCTTGTTACGTTGAAAACTGAGATCTGATTGCTTCCAGCGTTAACAGCTAGTAGGAAGCGGCCATTACTTGTAAGGGCCACTGCTCCTTGGCTTGCAAGTGCTGTTCCTGTTCCCGAGCCAGTGGTTGAGACAGAACCACCAACTGTAATTAACCCGCCTGAAGCCCTGCTGTAATATAGAACGTTGTTAGATGCGGCGTTATCAATAGTGTAGACGGTTCCAGCATTTCTAGGAACAGCATTTACATTGCTTGCAACCGCAAATATCGCCAAGACTGCAACTGCAATACTCAAAATTGCCAGAATTTTTCTTTTCACTTTTACACCTCCCAACTACTTAGATTGAGTTAGGAGCCAATTTAACCACCCAAAGCCCATGTATAAAGAAATGTGGTTGCTATGAAACAATAACAAATACCGCCAAAAAAATAGACATCTCAACCAAGAAGCGCGCTTAGAAAGCTTCAGGCAGAAAAGATCAAGAAGCGATTACGTGGAACTTTTTTTTGAAAACCTATTCTCTAAACAACGGAACTAGAAAATGAAATTACTATGAAAACCGCTAAAGCGTCTTTATGTTTGCTTAGACAGATTGATTAAGGGCTTTGGAGAATTAGAAAACAAGCTTCAACAAAAGTTGCAGCGAAAAGGTAGGCGGATGTCTTGGTTCCCAGCATTGAGCTCGTTGTGGCGGCGTTCCTTCTTATGGCTTTCTTAGCTGCAGTCCTAGCTAATAGGCTTAGGATACCGTACACTCTGGTTTTGGTCTTAACAGGGGTTGCGATCACCGTAATTGCCTCTTTGTTTACGCTGCAAGGAGGGTCTTTCCAGAACCTGATTTCTCAATTGAGATCAATCTGCGCTCAGCTTCTCCAAGGTGGCGGAGGCGGTCTTTTCGTGGGTCTCGTTGTTCCCCCATTGATATTCGAAGCCATGATTCACCTTCGCGCAAGCGACCTGAAGGCTGTAATCAAGCCTTCGTTAGCCTTAGCAACCGTAGGTGTCTTGATAGCGACTTCTGTTGGGGGGCTTATCTTGTGGAAGGGCGTCGGTCTTTCGCCGTACGTTTCTTTTCTTTTCGCCGCGCTGATTGCCCCCACAGACGCGGTTACGGTTTTGGAGGTTTTTCGACGGGTCAAGGTTCCTTCAAAACTATCTACGCTGCTCGACACCGAAGCGGCGTTCAACGACGCCACAGGCATCGTCCTCTTCACAATAATCCTTTCAACCATCGGTCTTCAAAAGGTCGCAGTAACGCAAACAATACTTAATTTCGGGTTCACCCTTGGCGCAGGCGTCTTAATCGGATTGGCAGTCGCGTTCCTAGGCGAACTACTCACAAGCTTAATAGCAGACAGGGTAGCCGAAACCATCCTAGCAGTCGCTGTGGTGTACGGGTCTTACGCGTTAGCAACAGGAATAGGCGCCTCAGGGCTAATAGCGGTCGCCGTGGCAGGGTTATACTTTGGCAACTTCACGATGCGATCCGCAATGGAACCCGCGTCAAAAGAAGCCGTGAAGAGCTTCTGGGAGATAGCAGCTTTCCTCGGCAACTCGATAGCGTTTGTAATCATCGGATTCGAGACAAACATAATCACTCTATCGCAATCAGTTCTGATTATATTAGCAGCCTACGCTACCGTGACCATAGCTAGAGCCGCTACAGTTTATCCAATACTCACCGTGTTCAACAAATTCGGCGACAAAATATCCGCGGTCTGGCGCAACGTCGCCATGCTTGGCGGAGTCCGAGGCGCCTTGTCCATAGCGTTAGTAGCCACAATAACAACTTCTGCAGTTATCTCTCAGGGAGACATCAACACCATAAACACAATGGTGCTGGGTGTAGCCTTCATCTCAATGTGTTCCAGGTGCCTTTGCTGTTCCGCTACGTAAGGAAAAAAATACCGCAAACTGGCACCGTGTCAGAAACAGAAATTGACGAACAATTCGAGCTAATAGCCTCGCACATGGAAGAAGTGAGGAAACTGAAATCAGAAGACAAAATATCTAATGAAGAATTCACAAAAAGAATAGAAGAAAACAAAAAGAAACTTGACGAGTTAATCGCGACATCGCCCATCACAGTCGAAACAAGAAAAATTATCCTTGCAAGAGCCTCCGCGTTATACAATTCTTTCCCAAAAATGCCCAAACGCAAAACCAAAGACAAAAACAAAGAAGCAAAAACCAAAACAACAAAAGACTAGCCGCTATACTTTTCGGTACTACAAATGCCTAAGGCAAAAAGATAAATGACATTCTAGACGAGTTAAAAACTCAAAAAAATAAAAAGAGAGTATGTGCGTCCGCTTAATTTAACTTTGAGGAAACGACAGCGCTGTGACGGTAGCGCAACAATCACACAAAAATAAGTGATTAGTTAACCGTAAGTAAAGTGTCCATGCCCCTTCAGAATTTTGTGTAAATTTAAAAAAGCCTTCCAGTGCTAAAAATGAAGACAGCTGAACAGAAAATTTATATCTTGTATACGCTTGCCAAAAAAACTGCTGATAGAACGCGAAAAAACCAAGATCATGACCACTACTTTCTGCACGTAAATTGAGCAGCAAAAACGGCATCCAAAGCTCGCTTATGGATCTACTATCCGAGCGTTAAACTTTATATCCCGATCTGACCTTTGACGGCTTTTAATGAGCAAGCCCTGTTTAAGGCAGCGGCATATCTTGTTTTGAGAAAACTATAGAAATACGCTTGCCAATTATGGCTAAGGAAGGATCAACATGGCCCACGTTATTTACTCATTAGAAAGACTCGCTGTTTACTTAATATTCATAGTAATCTTAAGCATAGGTACCCTCTACGTTTTTGACCTGTTTATTGCTGCACCAATAAGCCTACCCATGTTATCAATACAAGCCATAAGAATAATCATCATCTTAGGTTTTTGGTTAACAGCAATAATGCTTTTACGACGCATTAAACCACTCATGACGCCGAAAATAGGAATCCAAGCAGCAACAATACTACAGTTCGCAATGCTTGCACTAGCGGTCTTAGTCATAATCTTCAGCGTCCTAAACACATTGGGCGTCTCGCCAACAACGCTTTTGACTAGTGCAGGAATAATCTCAATCACCGCTGGACTTGTAATATCCACATTTGTCGGCAGCCTCTTATCAGGCGCATTAGTTTTCACCACTTACCAGTTCAAAGTAGGCGACGACGTTATGGTCAACAACATTCCCGGGCGAGTTACAGACATGACCGCGCTTGTCATGAGGATAAGAACTGATGTAGGTCAAATTAGCATTCCAAACAGTGCAATTGCTTCAGGCGGAGTAATCATAACCGCCATCCACAAGTTTGAGGGAAAACAAGAAAGCAGAATACCCTACACTAAAGGAGATAAAGTAATTACCTCGTTCATGAACGAGCAGGGCACAATCAAAGAATTAACCGCCTTACACACCACCGTACTTTTGGATTCTGGAAAAGAAATAACCTTCCTTAACAACAGCGTCCTATCGGGCGCAGTAGCCATAGCAAAAATAACACAAGCATCAAGCCAAACGGAAGGAAAAATGGCGCAGTCTTAATTAGCAAGCGCAGAATATCACTTTCGAAACTGGTAATATAAAAATAAGTGTGTGAAAAGCTTAGCAACTTATTCCATGGTTAAAGCGTTTTGAGCGGGCTTAATAGTCATCACTTTGGCGTTTGGCTTCACTATCACTATACTACAGTAGGTTTGCCTGCCTATAGCTGGCTCAATAGTTATAACTTTGGCGTTGGGCTTGACTATGCAAAAAACCTAGCGTAAAACTGTTTAACGATTATATCGAATGTTCTCCAAGCAACTGCCAATGCCATAAATAGGCTCGAATAGTTGCGACTAATGCGCTGCGACTAGTTGCGACTATAAAATCTAGATTAAGTTCCTTTCTGATGGCTTCACAGTTTCTGCCGCACATGCCCATTAAAAACCATAAATGCAAAACCAAACAAACTTAACCGCCAGCATCAACCCTCGAACCTACACTTGCTTCCAGTAACGGCTAAATACTGCAAAGCCTAATTCCGTTGATGATTTAAGAGTGGGGAAAAAGAACAAATGGAAAACTTCTCAGATCTAATCCTAAAGCTAATCGAAGCTACTCGCAAACATGAACTGTACAGAGACGAAGAATGCATAAACATGATTGCAAGCGAGGGACTCAAATCGCCAGCAGTCAACCAAATGCTCAGCCTCTCACATGACCTTGAATGCAGATACGCCGAAGGCGAAAACGACCTAGAAGGGCACGTAAAAAAACGGTACTATCAAGGACAAAAATACATGTCCCAAATCGAAGACTACGCAACAGACATAATGAAAAGCCTCTTCAAAACTGACTGGGCAGACGTCCGTCTAGTTTCAGGCACCCACGCGAACCTAGCCACATTTAAAGGCTTATCATTAGCCTCAAAAAACAACAAAATGGTCGTCACTCCACTAAGCTGCGGCGCACACATTTCGCACGATTACACTGGCCTAGCAGGCAACATCTTAGGATTGGACAACATAAACCACGTTTACGACGTAGACGAATTCAACATTGACCCAGACAAGTCAGCCTACGTCATACGCGCCGCCAAACCAGGCATAGTCACATTCGGCGGCAGCCTCTTCCTATTCCCGCACCCAGTTAAAGAGTTAAGAGCTGTCTGTGAAGAAGTAGGCGCATACGTAGCCTACGACGCATCCCACGTTTTAGGCTTAATCGCAGGCGGCGAATTCCAAGACCCACTCAGGGAAGGCGCAGACTTTATCACCTCTTCAACTCACAAAACTTTCCCAGGCCCGCAAGGCGGCGTCATCATGGGCAGCCCAACCAATCCAGCATTAGAAAAAGCAGTGAAGAAAATTCAGTTCGCCATTTTTCCACTTAGCGCTTCAAACACCCATTTGGGCAGGTTACCAGCGCTTGGCATAGCCGCGTTGGAGATGAAGCTTTTCGGCGCTGAACTAGCAAGGCAAACAGTAAAGAATGCGCAGACAGCTGGACAGCACTTGTATGAGAACGGCGTTAAAGTTCTCGCTGAGAAAAAAGGTTTCACTCAATCTCATCAAATTGCGGTTGATGTTCGCAGCTTTGGCGGCGGCAAAAAGATTGCTCAAGACCTCGAAGACGCAAACATAATCCTGAACAAGAACCTCTTGCCCTACGATGACCAAAGCAGCAAAGATGATCCTTCAGGATTAAGAATCGGCTTCCAAGACGTAACCAGACGCGGCTTCAAAGAAGGCGACGTCAAACACCTCTGCGACCTAATGCTCGACGTGATAAAGGGCAAACGTAAACCCGCTCAGGTTAAGGAAGACGTGTTATCGTTAAAGAAAGAGTTTAACCAAGTGAAATACTGCTTCCAAACTCTTGAAGAAGCTTTAAGCTATATTAAAAAGGCTTAAGCCCTCTTTTCCTTTTCACTTGCCAGAAATTCTTTAGCCAAGCCTAAACGTTAATAAACCCACATATTTCTTTTGAGACTGGAAAACCATG
>JBEKHJ010000043.1:0-14384 GCA_050012335.1 Bathyarchaeia archaeon | reverse complement strand
AGCAAAATTAAAGCTGCTGAAATTGCTACTTCATGCGGTATTCCAGTGGTGATAGCGAACAGCAGAAGAGAAAACGTATTGTTGGACATTCTTGCAAGTAAAGATGTTGGCACCTTCTTTAAGCCGCAAAATCCAATGTCAGCTGTAAAACGCTGGATAGCGTACGGCGCCGCAGTTAAAGGACAAATCCACGTGAACGAAGGCGCAAAGAAAGCTATAATTGAAGGCTCAAGCTTGTTACCAGTTGGCATAACACGGGTTGTGGGACACTTTAACGTTGGCGACGTAGTCAGCATCGTTGACGAAAACAAGGTTGAGTTTGCAAAAGGTAACCCGAATTATACTAGCGGTGAGTTAAACCTAATTAAAGGATTACAAATAACACAAGCACAAAAGAAACTTGGTTCCGATAAACCTAAAGAAGCTATCGAACATAGAAATATACACCTAATTGAGGAAGAAAAATGATAACTGAAATATGCAAAAAAGCAAAAGCAGCCTCAGTCGAAATGGCAAAGCTTTCGACCGAAACAAAAAACACTGCACTTTGCATGATGGCAAACGCCCTTGAAGCTAACACTAACAAAATTTTAGCTGCAAACAAAGCAGATGTGAAAGCTGCCAAAGCCAAAGGGCTCAAAACAGCATTACTTGACCGGTTAGCACTAGACCAGCGCAAAATACAAACTATGGCTCGCGGCTTAAGGGAAGTCTCAGCTTTAGCTGACCCCATCGGCACAATCATAAGCAGTTGGACACGGCCAAATGGCTTGATAATCAGCCAAGTTCGCGTGCCTTTAGGTGTTGTAGGAATAATTTACGAATCACGCCCAGATGTTACTTCGGATGCGGCGGGAATCTGCATAAAATCTGGAAATGCAGTTATCCTTCGTGGTGGCTCTGACGCTTTAAACTCAAACGTAGCTATCGGCGAGGTGCTACGAGACGCTTTGGCGGGAACAAATGTGCCTGTTGACGCGGTTCAAGTGGTGAATTCTCCTGAACGTAGCGTTGCAGAGGAATTGATGCGTATGCGCGAGTACATTGACGTGCTTATTCCTCGCGGAGGCGCAGACTTAATCGAAACCGTTGTGGAAAAATCGCGAATTCCAGTTATTGAAACAGGAACTGGCAACTGCCATGTTTACGTTGAAGAAGACGCTGACTTAGACAAAGCGACGCCCATAGTCATAAACGCTAAATGTCAAAGGCCAGGAACCTGCAACGCTGCAGAAAAACTCTTAGTTCATAGCAAAATCGCTGAGCGTTACTTGCCAATTGTTATTGCTGCGCTCAGAAAGGAAGGTGTAGAAGTTAGAGGCGACGAGGAAACGCGAAAGATTGTTCCAGACGTGAAACTTGCAACTGAACAGGACTGGTACACAGAATACTTAGACTTAATTATGGGGGTAAAAGTCGTGAAAGACTTAGATGACGCTATTAGGCACATTAACAAGTATGGCACCAAACACTCAGATTCCATCCTCACAATCAACTTTGACAAGGCTTTGCGGTTCATGCGAGAAGTGGATTCTGCCGCTGTCTACTGGAACGCGTCAACTCGGTTTACTGATGGTAACCAGTTTGGTTTAGGCGCAGAAATAGGCATCAGCACGCAAAAACTCCATGCAAGAGGACCCATGAGCGTACAACACTTAACCACAACAAAATATGTTATTTTAGGCGACGGTCAAATCAGAAAATAGTTACGAAGTTATCCGAATAAGCATACGTAAAAATGTGTTTTCTTATAGTCGGCGGTAAAATCCGTGACCCTTGTTACACTTGTGATTTGTAAAAAAGAAGTGCTCTCAGAAAAGAGCCTTAGAATACGGACGTTAAGAAGTGCATTATGAGGTCTGGGAACAACCCGATTAACAAGGATACAAGGGCAAGGACGAAAAGCGGAATGAGCATAGATTTGGGGGCTTCCTTAACGTTTTCCATGTTTGGTTTGAGTGGCCCGAAGAAAATGCGTATTGTAGGCCAGAAAGTGTAAACTGAAGTTAGGAAAGTGGCGAAAATGGCGACTATTGCTATAATTAAGTATGGCAAAGATGAAGTTCCTCGTGAAAATATTCCGACGAACATTATCCATTCTGCTTGGAATCCGCTTAGAGGAGGAATGGCTGAAAGAATCATCGCGCCTATTATGCAAAGCGTCGCTGTCAACGGCATTTTTTGTGCTAGTCCACCCATTTCTTTTATGTTTCTAACGCCTGTTTGAGTGACGAGTATTCCTGCCACGGAGAATAGGATAGCTTTGCCAAGAATATGGCTCAGGAAATAGAAGACTCCGCCCGCAACTCCAAGGGATGTCATGCTTGCGATTCCAAGTATTGAATAAGCTGTTTGTCCTATAGTTGAGCAGGCAAACAAGCGTTTGACATCGTCCTGTGCCATCGTAAGAAAAGCACCGTAAATCATCGTAATCACAGCCAATATCATCAAGGGAATGCTAAAGATTTCGAAAGAAGCAAGAAGTTGACCGTAAAGCAATCGTGCCATCAAGTAGCTTCCTAAACCCACAATTGTTGCAAGGATAGCAGCTATAGATGTAGGGGTGTTAGCATGCACATAGGGTAACCAAACGTGGAAGCCAAAAGTTGCCATCTTTATAAGAAAGCCAACAAGTATCAGAAGGCATACCCAGAAGCCAAGGGATGTTCCAGATAAGACTGATAAAGAGCTAATTTCGAAGCTTCCCGTGCCGACTGAAGCAACTATGGCTCCTATTAGGTAAATTGCTGCGCCGACTTGCGTCCAAATGAAGAACATCATTGCAATTCTATGTCTATCAAGGTACCCGAAGAGGTCTATAAGAACGTAAAATGGAACAAGCCCAGACTCAATAAACAGGAAAAGTTCAATAATGTTTGTAGATAGGGCAGTACCGATTAATCCAACTGGGAGCAGTAGGAAAAGTGAATAGTAGATGGGGAACATTCCAGGTTTTTCTCTGCCGTACAGATTTTCTATTCTGTGATCCATGTAATTGATTGAGTAAATAGCCATTGCCGTACAAACGATGCTCATAACTAGTGCAACAGGCAAGCTTAAGCCATCTGCTAAAAAGCCAAATTTCAAACTAAAGACTACTGTGCCCCACTGATAGGTCTCAGTGAATGAGCCACCTTGAGTCCATAATTGCAAACCCACATAAGCTAATAGAATGGTCGTATATAGCATGGCAGCCGCGGCAACCCAACCTAGATTTTTCTTGAGCCTCTTACCTAGGAATGCACAGAGAATAGCGGCGATGAGTGGTACGATAACAGTTTGAAGTAATATGTATGGAACTTGCATTTATAGAAATCCTCCTAGCCATAATATTACTAGAGTAATCACTAGAAATATCAGGAAGTACAGCATGTTAACTGAAAGTATTCCTGTCTGAATCTTTTTGAATTGTTTGCTAAGACCTTGGAAACCCTTCGGGATACCTTCGTTTAATGCTCGGTCTATAGGTACTTCGACGTACCGTTTTAGCGGCTCTAGGATTGCCAGGGTGCCATTTACGAAAACTTTGTTGTAGAATGCGTCAATGTACCAGCGGTTCCACAGGAACTTGTAAAGATACTGCAGACTTCGATGTTTGTCTACAATACTTTCAGGCTGAGATTTGTGTTGAATATAGATTCTATAAGCAGGTATTGCACCTATAACAATCATCAAGATTGATGCTGCAGAAACTACAATTTCTAAACCTACTCCACTGAGGGCGGATGCGGTGGATACGACGCTGCTGCTTGTCGCAACAAGATGCAGAGAGTTTGTATAGTAATTATTGTAGGCTGTCTGTAGGAAGCCACTAATCCATGGACCTGCCAAACCTATGATGACTGTTAAAGCAGCTAAGATTCCGTAGGGCGCAACCATCAGCCAGCTAGCTTCGCCATGTTTATGGTCTCCGTGGTCGCTGACCTCTTCCACTTGTTTGCCATTGTGGAAGATCATGCCCATAAGCCGAATCACATAGAATGTTGTCAGAATGACTGTCCCTAAACTGATAGCGAATAATGCATATTGACCACTCTGCCAAGTAACTACAAGGATGTCGTCTTTGCTCCAGAAACCGGAAAATGGAGGAACACCGATAAGCGCCAAAGCACCGATCCACATGAAAAGCCACGTGAAACGCAGTTTTTGCCTTGATAACTTCATTTCAGACAAGTAAATGGAGCCAGAAGCGTGTATGATAACACCAGCGCAAAGGAACAAGATAACTTTGAAGATGCCGTGACTGATTAACTCGAAGATTCCAAAAGCTGTTCCATTTACCAAAGTGTTAGCGCTTAAGCCAGATACACCTAAAGCAAGAACCATGTATCCAATGACGCTCATTGTAGAGTAAGCGAGTGCTTTCTTAAGCTCCTTCGCAACCAACGCCTGCGTAGCACCTAGGAAAGCAGTGAAAGCGCCAATGGCCGCTGCCAATATAAAGAACGTCAAAGCTTCAGGGTAAGCTGGAACAGCGATCCAGGCAGCAAAGAAAAATATGGGTAACACGCGTGCAATTAAGTATACTCCTGCTTTAACCATAGTAGCAGCATGAATCAGGGCAGAAACTGGAGTAGGACCAGCCATAGCTTCAGGCAACCATTCATGAAATGGAAACTGTGCCGATTTCGCAAGTGGACCAAGCAAAACTAGCACAGCTGTCAAAGCTAAGATTCCAGGGGTCTGAGCCATAGCTGGAATCCAAGTGCCCATAGTCTGGAAGAGTTGTAGGAAATTGAAAGTGCCAGCATATAAGTAAATGATAATTATTCCTGCTAATAGCCCCATGTCACCGAACGTTGTTACCAACAAAGCCTTCAAGCCGGCTCTGGAAGGTTTCTGGAATGGGAAAGGTGCAGGTCCGCCAATCCAGTGTTCTTTTTCATCTCTGTAGTAATAGCCAATTAAGCCGAAACTGCATAAGCCGACAAGTTTCCATCCTACGAACATTAGAATAAGGTTATCTGCTAATACTAGCAGAAGCATGGAACCGATGAAAAGGGACATAAAGAACCAAAATCGGCTTACATGCGGATCGTCTTCCATGTATTTTGATGAGTAAACTACAATGAGCAAACCTAAGAATGCTACAACGTTAGCTATGATTATGCTCAAAGGATCTATAAGCATGCCTATGCCAAGTACTTTACCGGTGGGAAGGGAAAACCAAAACGCTTGATTATCAGTATTGCTGAAACTGAACAAATTAGGAATTAAAAGAAGAGCCATGACCCAGCCTAACAAGGATAGAAAAATAACTGTTATGTTCATGGCTTTTCGGTTAACTTTATTTAAGACTAAGGCAGCTATCGCGCCAATTGTTGGGAATATCCAGCAAAGCCACGGAATAAGATCAGACAACAACATTTACATTTTTACCTCCCAAAGACAAAAGTGAAAGACAAAAGTGCCCTTGCAGCTTGATGGGCAAAGTTCACTAATGGATCAGGCCAGATGCCGAAGACAATTATCGAGACTGCTAAAACGCAAAGTGGTACAAGCATAAGCAAGGGTACTTCCTTCACTTTTTCAACTTTTTCTGAAACAGGTATCTGCATTAACGTGCGTACTATACGGAGATAATAAGCTGAAGAGATGGCGCTGTTCAGAATTAATGCAATGCCAAGCCAAGCCAAGTTTACTTGGAAAGTCGATGTGAAAAGAGTTAGTTCGCTGATGAAACCGTTGAAAGGAGGCATCCCAATTAAGGCGAACAAGGATATTGAAAAAACAATTGCAGTAACAGGCATCTTACGTCCAACTCCAACCATTTCTGGCAACTCTCTTGCGCCTAACCTGTAGATAATTGCGCCCGCACAAAGAAAGGCCGCGCCCTTCATCAAAGCGTGATTGAAAAACTGCAGGAAAGTTCCTGTCAATCCCGTTTGTGTTCCCACAGCTAAGCCTACTAGCATGTATCCAACTTGTGCGATGCTTGAGTATGCAAGCATTCTTTTCAGGTCTGTTTGAAGGAGCGCAGTAATGTTTCCAATAAACATCGTTATGAGGCTCAAGACTGCAATAATTGGCAACCATTGCGCCTGAATCGATATGAAAACTGAGAAGAATGTCCGAGCTATAACGTAAATTCCAGGTCCAATCACAATGCCTGAAAGCATTGCAGAAACAGGTGCTGGAGCAGAAGAATATGCATCAGGCAACCAAGTGTGAAGGGGAACAACAGCTGTTTTTACTCCGAACCCTACAAAGATGAATAAGGCAGCAATATACAACCAAGCATTCGGTGATGCACTGCCAAAGGCAGCTGCGAGCCCTTCAAAACTCAGCGTACCAGTCATACCGTATAGGAGGGATATTCCAAAAAGTGCGGTGGCTGAACCAGCTGCACTCATAATTAAGAATTTGAAGCCTGCTTCTATAGATGCCCATCTTTCTCTGAAGAAAGAAACCAAGGCATATGTGGAAATAGACATGAGTTCCCAGAAAACGAATAGTGTAAACAGGTCGCCTGAGAAAACAATGCCAATCATTCCGCTTATCATTGTCAGAATTAGTGTGTAATATATTGGGGTTCTGGTGCTTTTCTCTACATAAATAATTGAATAAACAGTAGCAGCTAACCCTAATCCCAAAAAGATTGATGCCATGAAAATACTCAGCATGTCAACCTTGAGATGCGCGGCAACCAGACTGTTACTGGGTAAGTAAATTGCGCCGTTACTGGAAACGTTGAGATACAGGCTGTAGAGAGCAATGCCTGTTACTGCCAGCGCTATGGCAGCGAAAACTCCTGCAAGACGCGGTCTGTAAAGTTTTGGAGTTACCCAACCGATAACAGGCGACACAACTGTGAAAATTAGTAGTAAATCAAGTGGCAGTGTAAACATTCAACTTTCCTCCTTAACCCCTTAGACGTCTTAATTCTGTAACATCCAAAGTTCCATAGTGTCTATAGGCCAAAACTACAATTACAAGTGCAACTGCACTTACTGCTCCAGCCAAACCTATTGAAATGCATACAAAGGAATTGCCCATTGGATCTACAAAACCGGGCATCGCGTAAGCTGCGAAAGTGATGAAGTTAATGTTTGCTGCGTTTATTAATATTTCAATTCCTAAGATGAGTCGCAGCATATTGCGCTTTGTAGCTAAGCAATACATTCCAACCATGTAAAGCGCGATGGCAAAAATTACGTAGAAAGTTAAATCAATCATTCATCTTCCTCTTTTCGTCAGTGCTTAACATTGCAAGAGTAGCAGCCGCAGCAGCAAAAAGGGCAAAGGCCTGTGCGATTAAGTTTAAGCTATTATTGTTCCACATAAAGCGGCTGTCTTCAGGACCAACATTCTGTGTGACGCTTACATAATGATCGGTTTGTGTAGAATACTTGAATACTGGGAAAGGATGCTGTGTGGCGACAAATGCAAAAACCGCCACCGCCAATAGCACAAACAAAATGCCAACAATTGCAACCACATTAATTTTCATGTTTATCTCATGCTCTCCTTGCGCGTCGTCAACATTACTGCTGCTAGAAAAATTGTCACCACGGCACCTGCATAAACAAGGATTTGAAAAACAGCCGCGTATGGAGCATTCAGAAGCCAAAAGAGTGCTCCGATAGTTATGCACATTCCACAGAAAGAAATCGCTGCGTGTAAAAGACTTTTCAACTCAATGGCGGAAATTGCTAAGATGAGTGTTGCAACCATTAGAGCAAATTGTAGCACTTCTTCTAGCGTCTTACGCCATCTCCATCCAACAATTTATAAAGAAAGCTTAATAGGTTGCTTTAAAATCTTTAGGTGACGGACATAATGATAAGTGAAATTCCCTTCATTTTACCTTTAGTTTTCGGAGTTTCATTAGTTGTAGTGCTAATCATTTACGTGATTGGCGGAAAAATTTCCGCAAAAGGTAGCCAAAATGAGCCGGGAAAAACTGCACCCTACGCTTGCGGAGAAGACATAGCTGTCGGAGATGTAAAGATTGATCTTGAAAGATTCCTTACGTTTGCCGTTTACTTCCTTATTTTCGATGTCTTTGCATTCGTTACAGTAACATCATTTTATACTATAGGATTAATGCCGATTGCTTATTCGCTGATTGTTTTGATGGCAGTTGCTATGCTTATTTTCTCTAAGAAACGGCTGTAAGCATCTTAACTTCAAAACATTTTTTTATAAAATACACCATAGGGTTTTTATTAATCTACAGGTTTTTATCCGATAACAATAATATTAAAAGAGTGTTAAGAGTAATCAACGGTTTCAAAGGGACACAAAAGAATGATTGCACTTGATATCCTTCAGATTCTAATTTTTCCAGGCATTTTATTCCTGTTTATCTTAGCTTTCTTTTATGAATGGGTAGACAGGAAATTATTTGCAAAAGTACAAAACAGATACGGTCCCTTGCATACTGGTCCGGCAGGTCTATTTCAACCTGTGGCTGACTTTGTTAAATTGCTCTCTAAAGAAGACATTGTTCCAATGGTATGTGACAAATTAATTTTTTCAGCCGCACCAATCATTTACCTCACATTACCCTTGACTGCATTGTTTGTTATACCTATTGCAGGCAACACGGGTGTGGTGGCTTTTGAAGGGGATTTATTATTTATAATGTTTGTTTTTACATTAATGATTATCACCGTGTTCCTTGCTGGATGGAGCTCGATGAATAGGTTTAGTATCATCGGAGGAGTACGCGCAATGCTCCAAATGATGAGTTTTGAGATTCCAATGGGTTTGGCATTAATTGGCCCAGCAATCGCGGCAAAAAGTCTTTCAATAAGCACCATTTCACAATGGCAAAGCACTGCAACTTGGACAATTTTTCTTCAACCAATCGGGTTTTCAGTACTAGTAATTTGTTTGCTTGCTGAACTAGAAAATGCACCCTTTAACATTCCTGAAGCGGAATCAGAAGTCGTTGCAGGATGGCTGACTGAATTCAGCGGCAAAAAGCTAGCTATGTTCAGACTTGGAAGAAATCTAGAGCTCATTTTGGCATCAGCGTTAATAGCTGCACTTTATCTGGGCGGAATACAACAGGTAGCATTCATCCCTGCACCAGTGATATTTCTCATTAAAACAGTTGCAGTGGTTCTACTGCTTTCATTTCTAAGAGCTATCTTTGCACGCTTACGCTTAGACCAATCGATTTCAGGAATGTGGAGATATCTACTGCCAATAGCAATCCTGCAGATAATTCTCATACTAGCCGGAATAGGCATCTAATTAGTTTCGCCTTAGCGGTGATATCTTCCATACATCTCTTCTTTTCTTTTTTGTTGTAATTGTTTTTTTGTTTTATTGTTTGAGTATTTCTTTTCCTTCTAACGTATGCATTTTTAATTTTTGTCTTTTTTTACCAAACTTTTTTTTTATTTATCGTTCCAGCAACTAAATTTTCATGGTTTAAAGGTGCCCAGCGTCACGACTAGGCAAATGTAACTCAAAAACCCGTATAAATCAAATTGCTTAGAAATGTCAACAGCACCGAAATTGACCATAAAATGGATGATAAAAAGGCGTAAGAAATCAAAAAAAGAAAACTTTGATTAATAATTTAAAAAGTAGGTTATTTTTAGGTAACCTTACTACGTCGGTTGTTTTACTGCTGGCGGTACTGGTTCAGGTTTCATCACAAGCGTTTTCTTGTCAATGCAAGCTAATTCAAAGAATGCAGTTGGTTGAATCGCATTTTTGGGGCAACTGTCGGCGCATTGGTAACAGAAAACGCATCTATCCAGATGAAAAAGGGGTCGGTTTTTGCCTTCAACTTGGACCATTTCTATGGCATTTGCGGGGCAATCTCTGGCGCATAATCCGCAGCTTATGCATTTTTCAATATCAAATATTTGTTTGCCTCGAAAACCTTCAGCTACAGAAGCCTTTACAAAGGGGTATTTTTGAGTTGCTGGTTTTTTGAAGATAGAGGAAAACGCTTCTTTTGTTATATATGAAGATAAAGCTCTTTTTTTCTTAGCCATTTATTTACACCTTTATCTGTCTGTGCATGAGAAACATGGGTCTAAACTCACAAAGTTTGAAGGAACGTCAGCAAGGTTTCCTCCAATAGCTGTCTTAAGGAAGGCAGGAAGGTTTGAGAAGGTTGGCGTGCGGACTTTAACGCGTTCAGGCATTGCTGTGCCGTTGCTTTTGACGTAGTAGAAGAGTTCGCCTCTCGGTGCTTCAACGCGGTTAACTGCTTCGCCTGCAGGCACAACTCTGGACACCTTAACTCTAAATGGTCCAGTGGGCAAATGGTCCAGTGAGTATTCGATTATTTTAATGCTTTCTTCAATTTCATCCATGCGAACGTTCATGCGTGCCCATGTGTCACCTTCTGTGTAAGTTATTTCTTTGAATGGGATTTCGCCATAAGCTTCGTAGGGTTCATCCTTGCGTACGTCTATATCTACTCCCGAAGCTCTTGCAACAGGACCTACTACACAGAGTTTCAAAGCATCTTCCCTTGACAGCGTGCCAACGTTTTGCATGCGCAGTTTTATGGATGAGTTACTTTCATAAGTATGTTTGTAGAAGGGTATTTTTGTTCTCAAATTAGCAAGCGTAGTTTTGATTTTTGGAATGTCTGTTTCTTTTAAGTCGCGTCTTACGCCGCCTACGGTCATGGCTGAGGAATAAACTCGGTTGCCGCTGGTTAATTCAATAAGGTCCATTATGGGTTCGCGGTCACGCCAGAAATATTGGAACAAGGTATCGAAGCCTATTTCTAAGCATGCATGCCCCAAAGTTAGTAAGTGACTGTGTAATCTGTTCAGTTCCAAAGTTATTGTTCGTAAGTATTTAGCTCTCGGCGGAACCTCGGTTTTTAATATTTTTTCCACCGTTTCAACAAAGCTTGCTGCGTGGATAGCGTTACAAATGCCGCATATTCTTTCAACTAAGTAAACATCCTGCAGATAAGTGCGTGACTCGGAGGCCTTCTCTATTCCTCTATGTACATAGCCAATGCGCGGTTCAACTTTGGTTACGATTTCGTCTTCAACTGTGACTGCAAATTTTTCGGGTTCCAACAACGCAGGGTGCTGAGGACCAATAATAATTTTGACAACATTATCGTTTTCTGAGCTTTTTTCCACATTTTTGGCAGGATTAAGTTTAACCTCACTTGCCTTAACGTCCTTTCTAAGAGGATAAACACCTTCAGGCCAATTCTCAGACAAAACGAAATGACCTGAGAGGGAGTTCCCCTCGAAAATCACACCAAATAAATCAGCTACCTCTAATTCATGGAAAGTAGCGCCTGGGATTAGGTCTACAATAGTTGCAATTTTTGGATTCTCTTTTGGAACCTCTGCCTTTATAGTTAGGAACGCTTTGGCAGTACGAATGTGATAGAGAATGCCCAGATTTTGACCGAGATCAAGACCAGTTATGGCGCTAATTGCAGTTTTTTCATCTGCATCCAACAAAGTTTTAAGCACATCTCTATGGGTGCCACCGTTCGCTTGAATTGTAGCATTGCCAAGCTGAGCTGGTTGGATTTGAACATTTTTTCCCTGCAATTTAGTTTCAAGCAGGTTGACTATATTTACTTCGTTTTGGGTCATTTCGTTAAAGCCTCTTTTTACATTGATTTAGCTTCAACCTCAGCTTCAACCGTAGCTTCTGCTTTGACTTCTACGAGTTTGGGCTGTTCTTTGGATGGCTTAGAAGATGCTTCTAAAGCGGCAAGGAGTTTTACCACGCCGTCAAGGATAGCCTCTGGACGTGGCGGACAGCCTGGAATATACGCATTAACAGGAATCACCTTGTCTACGCCGCCGACTACGTTGTAGTTTCCTGCAAAAACGCCGCCAGAACAGGCACATGCACCAATAGCAACCACAAATTTAGGTTCGGGCATCTGCTCATAAATACGTTTCAACCGTTCTGCACACTGTTCTGTGACACATCCAGTGGTTAAAAGGACATCAGCGTGGCGTGGTGAAGGTTCAAGTTTAACGCCGAAGCGTTCAATATCATATTTTGGCGTTAGCAATGCGACTATTTCTATGTCGCATCCGTTGCAGGCGCCTGAGTTGAAGTGCAAGACCCATGGTGATTTTACGCGTGCCCATGTTATTGTGTTTGGCATTAGTCTTTACCTCCTTCTAAAAGAAACAAGCCTGCGGCTTCAACAAGCATGCGATTTTTCTCCATTAATGCTTTTGCTTTTAAACATTAAAGCTGCCTCAAGGGCAGAGTTAAATTTGCAGTTGTTATATTCAAGAGCGGGATTATAAATATATATAAGGTTATCTGAACAAAAACTATGCAAACGAACAACATTGTCGGTGATTGGCAGATAGTCTATTCTCCAATAAATGTCATCAGCCTGATTACTGACTATGCACTCTTGCGCAGCTCTTTGTTCTCCCATATTACCCCGAGCTAGTTCTCTATAAAATATGGCGCTCAGATTTAAATATTAACAACTAAAACAGTGCAAACATCATGGTTTTTAGCAAATTACAGCTAAATATGAAAGAAGCGATTTATTCTGTTTCTGTTGTCCCATGCCATCTTCTGTCTAGGTAAAGAATCAAGCTGAAGAGACCTCGGCTGAAAATTACCAAAATAAGCAATTCGAACTCGGGAATAGTTCTAACAGCCACTGTACGGATGATTTCTGCGCCAATAAAAAAGTTCAGACTTAACGTTAAATATCCTGACAAGAAACGCGTAGAAGATGATGATTGAAAAGGATCCTTAAGTTTATATTGAATAAAACGGATCGTTACCAATATGGCGCCAAAAGCCATCACACCACCGCCGAAAAGATAGAGCGCATCAGCGGCCATGGTAAGCACAACATAAATCGCATCGTAAATAGCACCACCCGAGACATATGTTCCTCCAGACAGCAGGCTAATAAATTCTGGATAAACTAAACTCAAAACGACGCCAAAAACAGCCACAACAGCTATTATAATCAATAAAGTAAGTGCTAAAGAATTGGTTCCTTGCTTTTTTTCTGCAGGGCACTCAGCCATAAAATCAGGGCAACCTGAATTAATTGATAAATTAACGTGAGTTACCTTAATAAAGTTGATTTAGCGGTTGCTTACTGCTTAATTAAAATATGCATTAGGTCATTTTTAGTTACAACACCCACAAGTTTCTTCGGATCAGCCCTGTCTAAGACGAGCACACGTCCTGTTTCAATTTCGCTCATTCTTTTGAAAGCATCTAAAGCGGTTTCATCAGGGTAAGCGGTCACGAGTTTTCGCCGGGCTATTTGGCTAACTAAAGTTTCGTTTCTCTTGCTTTTGTCAACACTTGAAGCTTCTTCAATAGTTACCCAACCAACAGGCTCATTGTTTTCGTTTACTAAAGGATAGCCTATGTGGTGGTCTCTTGCTATCAAATCTAAGAGTTGGCGTACAGTAGTGTTCTGTGTCACTGTTTTGACGTCCTTAGCCATTATGTCACCAATCTTTACGTTGGCAAGAGCATCTGTTTCTCTAAGCAAAAGTGCAGGAAGATACCCGCTGGTTTCTTCCATTTCTCTAGCTTTTTTGAGACCAGCTGTTCGCTTTTGCATGGCTGCAACCATCACCCGTTCAATAACGGCGGGTTCCTCTTCTATGACCCAAGTGTTAATGATGCCGTTTTCAACTGATTTATAGAAGAAGTCTTCTCCAGCCTTGGTTCGGATAATCACCGTTGACCAATCCTTCAAAGGATAGGCTCCTCCAACGGATATGTCGGCGAGTTCAGAAGTAAAATCTGTGCATTTACGGCAACTAGGCAGGATTTGGTCTGAAACCTCAGATAATGGAAGCCTGATTTCGCCTTTTTCTGTTTGAACGACGAGTTTTGATGATAAGTGAATTTGTTTGATGTCTGACGGCTCGACATTATATTTCTTTTTTAAGTATTCAAGCAAGGCGCTATGCGATAGCGTGCCGAAGCAGAAGAGGCCGATTGTTATCTTTAAATTACCGCTAATTTTATGCTGCAAAGCCTGCAGCTTACGAATAGCCAACACGTGACAGGGAACGCCTACGAAGGCAATGTTTGTTTTTCCATAACCGTACACTGCACTTCCATATGCTTTGGCTACTGAAGAGGGAAAGAACTTGCTTCCTACTGCTGAAAGTATATCGTCAGGCACCAGCGCAACTGAAGGCTTAGGTTTAGTAGGGTTTTCAGGTTCGCCCTGAGAGACAATGGCGCTATCGAAAACTTTGTTTTCAATGCCAAATTTAAGTAGCGAAGTGACAACGCCTCCACCGTGGCTTAAATTGCGTATCTTAGGGTCTACGGCTTGAGCCAGCACAATTTTTCGGTAATAACCTAACGCCTCGTTCTTTACTGGAGCATCTGCGACGAAACTCAAGCTTCGAAGCAGGAGCGCTTCCGAATGGGGGCAAATTTCATAGCAAATAGGACACAAATCCATA
>JBEKHJ010000042.1:0-14390 GCA_050012335.1 Bathyarchaeia archaeon | reverse complement strand
ACGAGCTTGTGGTAACTGTTAAGCCTAAAAGGTGGGTTGATGCTGAAGCCGCGGTTGAAACGGTTGGCGGATGCCTTTTGCCTATTGGAAAAGTTACAAGGGATAGGCAGATGCTTTTGGATGTTGATGGAAAGAAACGTGCTATTGAGGCTCGGGGCTGGGAGCATTTTAAGAGTAAGGTTTAGGTTGGCGGTCTAGTAGGTAATTGATTATTGTTATGCATGACGCGGCTAGGTAGGGTTGTTTGCCTAAACTGATTTTTTCGCCGTACCTGAGAGCGAATGTTTCTGCTTTTTTGGGTAAGCCAACGTGGTCGCCGAGCACGAAAATAGCGTTGACGGCAAGTTCTGTTTCGGCTATGTTTTTTCCGCCTTCTTCCAAAACGTATACGTGATGGTTTTGGGCTTCTGTTTTAAGCAATGCTTCAAAGCTTGTCTTGTCTACGCTGATGCCAGGGTGGGATTTGCCAGCGATTACTTTTCTCAGAATTTGCTTCCACGTATCCACATCTGTTCGCACGTCGTAGAGTGCGTTACCATCGATTTGTATGTGTAAGGGTGGATGTGGTGGTCCGTTCAACATGGCGTGGAAAGTTACGTCTCTGCGTATGCCATGGGAGAGGAAAAGGCTAGTGACTATGCATTCGTAGACGATGTCTAATCTTCCTGCGTCGTGTAGGTTGTTGAAGGCTGAGTTGGTTTTTCCCAAACGTGAGAAGAGGATGAATTCGCGAGGCAAAGATAATCACTGTTTAGAGCTATTGGCGTGCTTGCTTTAAAGTGCTTTCTGGACTGATTAACTGACAGATAAAGGATTTTACCATAAAACTTTGATAAGGACAAAAATGTTGTTTGCGACAACTATAACAAGGAATAGTATTATGCCAATGTAGGCCATTTTCAGTGTTTTGTGTGCAGTTTTGAACGATTTATAGTCTTTGTCTGCTGATTTCAAGATTGTTTTGTCGACTAAAACAAAAATTAAGCCCACGC
This sequence comes from Bathyarchaeia archaeon, assembly GCA_050012335.1. Classification (GTDB taxonomy): domain Archaea; phylum Thermoproteota; class Bathyarchaeia; order Bathyarchaeales; family Bathycorpusculaceae; genus Bathycorpusculum. The sequence continues at coordinate 13,398 of JBEKHJ010000042.1, read as the reverse complement.
AAACGGTTACTGTTAATTTTATGATTACAAAGGCTGGAATGCTTGTGCTGACTAAACCTGCTATTAAAGGGTTGAGCTCTACTGTTCCGAAGTAGAGGGTTCCTATAACCGTGGTTAAGCAATCCATTGAACTCATAAAGATTAGAAATAGACATGGAATGGTTTGTGTCTTGGGCAAAAGTTGGTTTTTCTCCTTTCTTTTTGAGAAACGGTTTTTTTAACTCTGGCTCAACTTTATGGAGGATGAATTTAGCGGAGAATTCGAGGCTTGTTAAGAAACGTATTATTTTGTGAGTTTTGCACCAGAGTGATGCGCAGAAGAATCATTCTGTAGACATTTGTAGCTTTGTTAGCATTTATTTACATGTTAAATTGTATTTTTATATGTTCACTTGTCTGAGTGAGGGACTAGTAGAGAACAGATAGCTCGATACCTGTAATCAAGCTTAATTTTTCTTGATTTTTTAGAGCAAAATTCTTTTTATTATCCAAGCGTGAGTGGCGCTTTTTTCCATGAATACGCTTATTTTGTTTTCGCCTATGCTCATGCAGAGCACTTTAACGTTTTTGCCTTCGACTAGTATGCTTTCTGTTTCGCCTAGGTTGAATTGTTTTGTGATTTCCTGACTGGAATCATGCATTTGAGATGATAAGAAGGCGTATTCGATTATTTTGTCGGGTGCGGCTAAGTCTATTATGGCTGATGTGTTGCCTCTTAGAATATAGCCTATGACGCCTTTGAGTTTGCGTATTTCGGCGAGGCTTGCGCTTAGGCTTGCAAAAGCAGAGTTTTCTTCATCAACCGATATCACGGCAACTGCGTTGGTGAATACTGTTTCGACTTCGTTGGTGCTTGTTTTTGGCTTTAACATTTTTTTCTCCTTGGCTATGTGATTACTGGTTTAACCATAACGAGTTTGCCTTTGCTGGTTTGTAGGGCTTGCAGGATTTTTTCTGGAATTTGAATTATGCCTTTGGCGTTGCAGTTTTTTTCTTTTATGGGTTTGAATTTGCAGGTGGTTGTTTTGCCCTCTAAGGTTTCGATGTGTACTTGTGTGATTTGCTTGTCACCGTAGAGGTCGTTCCATTTTGCGATTACTTCGCTGTCTACTCGCACGGTATCGGCGGAAACTAGTAAGCCTCCGATTTTTTCTATCATGAACTGGTTTACGGGTGGTTCTGGAAGAAGCGGTTCAGAACTAAACGATGCCGATGCATCGGGGATTGATTCATTATGGCTGGGTTCTTCAACCGGCAACATTATTTCTTCAAACGGTTTATCTTCAAGCTTGGTGGTTTGGGGTAACTCGTTTTCTGAGAGTTCAGGAGCAATTTGGTCCACAAGCTTCACAACGGTGGGAACAAGGACGCGGGTTAAGGTTTTGACGATTTTTTGGTCTGCTGCACGTGAAGAAACAGTTGCTAAGTGACGGTTGTTCATGGATGTAATGTTTAGTTGGCTGTTTGCGCCTTGGATGGTTAGGTTTTCTATGCCGCCTATGGTTTCGGCTTGATCAGCTATGCTGTTGAAGGCGGCGATTAGTTTTTTGATCTGATTTTCAGTGGTGGTTTCGTTGTTGGCTACGATTTCGCCATTCTTTTTGAAAATAAAGGTGTTTGTTATTTCTGGGCTTATGTTTTTGAATTCATCTATGATTGTTTGCAGTGCGGTAGAATAAGCTTCGGTCACTGTTTTGCTCCTGCCAGCTTGGCGGTTTAGGATATTTTGAATAGTATGCGCTCGGGAATTCCCTCGTCTTCCAGCACTAAGTACTTGAGACCTTCAGTGTCGCCAAGCTGGTCTAGCCATTTTAATGCTTCACGCACTTTTTGTAGGACTAAGAGCCGTTCTTGGTGGCTGCGAACTACGGATTCTATTGCTGTTAACTCGTGGAACGGATTTGCATCCAAGATGATGTTTAGTGTGCCTATTGTTAATTCGCCTGGATTGTCGGTTGTGGGTTTTTTGCCTGCAAGTTTCATGACGACGTCGCGGACTTTTTTTGATTTTTCCGCTAAGGTGCGGATTTCATCTAATCGGCGTAGGTATTCGCCCAGTACGCTTTTGGTTTCGGATAATTCTTTGTCTAAGGATTCAGCTATTGCTTGTGCTGATGTGTATTCTTTTATTTTGGTTACCATGTTTTTGTGCCTCCAAAGAGGAAATAAGAGAAAAGGAAAATTGGGTGATTTGCTTTTTCACCTTACCCCCGAATTTCAAAGTCTAAAGGTTGGAATTTATGGGTTGTATGTTGCAGTGTTTACAACTTGGGTGCCTTTTGCTGTGATTAATTTGACTGTATATGATGTGCCTGCACTCAAAGCAGACGGTGAAGTCACGTGAAATGTTGTAGCGGCGGATTTATCCACTGATAGCGGAGGTGTATTGGTTATAGTTGCACTGACTCCATTGACAAATACTTGCGTGATGTTTACAGTTGTACTGCCAGAGTTTTGCACCAGAACATCTATTTGGTTGGTTCCCACAAATGCAATGTTTGCGATTGATGCTTGTTCTGCGTTACCCATTAATCCGATGGTCATTCCACCCATCCATGCGGCAACGACAACGCTGACTGCGACTGTGACGGCGATAAGTATGATTGATGCCACTACGGGGCTTAGGGCTTTTGCGTTTTTCCTAATTTTTCTGTAGTTCATTTTGTTTTTCAACCCTCCTTTGGGTTTACTGAATACCTTTCGCATGTTTAGCCTTTTAAATATTATGACTCAATATACAATATTATATAGTGTTCAACACAAATACACAATAAAACAATAGCTTTCTGCTTTAACCCAAAATTTACGACAAAATTTCGGGAAATCCAATTTTTCAAACCTTAATTTTTCTGATTAAACTCAAATAAAGTGTTCCTCTATTTGGGGTGATGAGTGCTTGTGAAATTGTTGGAACATTTTCTTTTAGCCATTTCTCTTTGTTGTTTCTATGGCTTATGCTCTATTTTTGCGCCTTTTCAGCCTTCAATAACTTTAATATTTCATCAACAGTTAAGATTCTTATCCCTTTGAATGCCACCAGAGAAAGCAGGTGTTTATCTCCTGATACTATGCAGTCAACTTTGCCGTCAAAGGCCGTTCTTAATACAATATCGTCATCAGGATCTTCCTTCACGGCTTTGAAGCGCGACTTAACTCTAATTATCTTAACAACTCTATCGATAATTCTCAAAAAAGCAATTACATCATCTTTGTCAGCGTATCTTCTAATTCTCGGATCATCTGCAACTTCGCTGAACTCTTTCAAAATATCTTTTGACAACACCAACTGGATTTGCCCCTCAACTACCTTATAGAAGAGTTCTTTAGGCTTTCCAGCCGTGATTAATGCCGAGACTAAAACGTTCGTATCAAAAACTACTTTCATTTAGTAGCCTTCGCAAGGAAGACTTTTCTTTTTTCTGTGGTCTTGGATTACTTCGTTAATCTCCTCATTAGTTAATTCGCCGTACTTTGCTATTTTCTTATTTACCCGTTTGTATATGGCTTCTAATTCTTTAGTTACGTTCGGCACCTCAAGCTTCTTCATGATAACGGCATCTTGGTAGCCATAAACGAGCAGCTTGGATTTTGGCCCTATACCTAGCTTCTTACGTATAGCCTGAGGTATTACCACTTGACCTTTTTCGCTGACTACTGTAACGTCTGCTTTTTCATTTTGTGACATGAACTCACCCATTACCTATTCTTACTTTCTTACCTAAAAAGATACCCATAACCGCCTCTGAATTGCAGAAAAAATCTCCGAATAATAACTTAAAAATCCTTTTTGCTGTTGCTTCTTTAATAAATCAACATTTGTACAACACAAATACAATTCTACAAAAAGATAAAAGAAACTAGAAACAAAAAACACAGTGCATAATAGAGTTTTTAAGCGCCAATCTCGTCAAAAAGCCCGAGGAGAAGCTTCGCTAATTTCTCGCCAAACTCAGTCTTGAGATAGTACTTCTTGAGCGGATCGATACGTTGACTCTTAGCTAAACCTAACGATTCAATCTCAATCATCCTAGCCCTGAAAGTCCCATCGCTTAGTGTAAGCTTATTCTCACGCATGAAATCTTTAGCATCCTTCCACTTGCCGCGACCAACATAAAGCAGCAACAAGCAGTCAATAGCATGATCCTTCTCCAGCATCGTTTTAATAGCTGATAACTTTTTCTCAGTTAACACGCGCTTAATCTTCTCTTCTTCAACATTCTTAACCATTTTCAAACACCTCTCCATATTCATAATCAAAAATTCTCCTTAAGCTTTTAAACTATATTACGAATTACGAAACATATCTCCAGACGCCTTCCTCCCGAGTTCATCTATGACAAAACCCCTTTATAAATAATACCGCGCGTGCAAAAGCAGACTAAGCCGCAACAAAATATAACTTTAAAATCGAATTACAATCATTAGAGCGGTAAATCGTTTAACACTAATCGGGGAAATGGAAATAATTAAGCATGCTTTTTCTAACACCCTTGTCCTCTTCAAGGGCTTTGTTCTTGCAAATAAAAAGACTTAACAAACCTAAAATTAACTTATAAAGCCTAACAAAACATCAATCTAAAGAGGCAAAAAAGTGGCCGCCAACACTCAATATGAAGTCGCAACATGGAACCAAATATACGATATGTTACTTGACCTAGCCAATAAAATCCAAGGCGACGGCTACAAACCAGACGTTATCATCGGCATCACACGAGGCGGACTGGTACCAGCACGTATCCTTTCAGACTTCCTAGAAACCCCTGAGCTAGCAATCATCCAAATAGAATATTACGTAAGCATTGCCCAAACAAGACAAGAACCAATCCTAAAACAAGGCCTATCCACGCCTCTAACAGGCAAAAAAACTCTACTCGTTGATGATGTCTCTGACACTGGCAAAAGCCTGCAACTTGCAAAAAACCATCTGCAACAACAAGGCGCAAAAGAAATCAAAACAGCCACCCTATACGCTAAACCCCAAACCATAACAAAACCCGACTACTGCGAAAAACAAACAAGCCACTGGATAGTTTTTCCATGGGACGCCAAGGAAACAGTGAGAAAAATAATCCAAAAACAGGAAGGCAAACGAGCTACCAGCAAAGAAATCGCAAAACTTGTAAAAGCAGGCTTGCCAAAACAATTAGCCGAAAAATTCCTAAAAGACATGCATTAGGAGCCAAAAAATGCTACACTGCTTAAAAGAATACGCTAAGTACGCGGAAATAACAGGCTACAGAAACATAAAGTTCGCTCAGGCAGAAGAGTTCCTGAAAGCAAAACGAAAAACAAGCCACGCCGATATTCAATTCTTCGACGCTGAATTAATCGCTTCTCAAGAGCACTTGTACTTCGCCGTCCTAAACGCATTGCAGGCATTCCAAAACAAAACAAACATTTCAAAAAGCATAGCCATGGAAACAATGCTTTACGCTTCCGCGCAACGGCAAATACAAAAAGCCATCCAACGCGGCGGCATCAAGCCAGAAACCACAAGCATGGCAGTTATAATAATCGGCGAAAACCCCAAGCAAATCGAAACCGTGCTTCAGGCAATAACCGAGTGCGTTGGCGTGGAACCTGACGAGAAAGTTTTGGAAATGTCAAAGGTTAAGGAAAAGAAAATCAGAGAAACCTTCCAGATTACAGATGAAGAGCTGAAGACGGTTATGAAGAATGAAAACCGCGAGGAAGCAGTAGTTAACTTGGTTGTCGAGCGAGTAGCCCTACTGGCAACCCAACTCTGAGCCTAAAGCATTTTTTCTTTAAGAACCGCCAAAATATCGCTGGGCCTCAGCAATGACACGCCTGTTAAACTTCCAAGAACCTCAATGAGCAATATGCGGTCTGGGTTCTCAAGGTCAGCTTTACGTTTAATATCTGCTGCCGCTACCTCGATAATGTCTCTTGAGTGAAGTGTAGTAAAACGCTTTTCAACCGTAACCCTGAAAGTTTCCTCCTCGCCGATTCTGGCGGCTAGCTCTGCAGTTACGCGCTTAATTTCTTCCAAATCAGTTGGTACAACCCGTTCAATGGGCAAAATGCGCAGGGCATAGCGGAATTCGTAGGTGCGTTCTTTGAGGATGGCGCGGAATTTTTCTATCACGGCGCATGGGTCCAGTGTGGTTTTGGCAACGATTAAGCCTCTGATTTTGGTCTTGCTGGCTTCTGCTTGGGCGTCGCCTAACTCTTCTTTGAGCAGGTAGAGCAGTTCGTTGCACATTGGGCGCTCGTTTCCACGCGAAGTAGTTGCTAAAAGGTTGAAGTCATTAATCATACCGATTCTCTCAGAAGGAAAAGATGCAGACAGGTTATTTTTGCTTTCGCCTTAAAAAGATACTGTTAACTAAAAGGACATGGGTCGGATTCTGAACAGTAGATAATGATTTATTACCATTACGCGATAATATGAGCTTCAAAGGGGAATGTCGGTTTCAGCATGGTCGAATATGACGATGTATTGCGTGGAATAAAAGAGCTTATCCAAAAATACAGCATTCGCAGGTTCGAGTTAGGCGAGAAAGGTCTTAAGGAAATTGGAGAAGCTAACATAAGAAAAGATTTCGTGGACAAACTCTTCTCAGTGTTAGGCTGGAAAACTGATGACTCAAGAGAGTATGATTCAGAAAACTATGTGAGAGGAGTGGGACATGCGGATGTAGCCATCAAGGTTGGCGCAAAACCAATAATTTTCGTTGAAGCAAAGAAATTTGGGGGTGTGCCATCTCGCCTAGAACGAGGGGTACAGCTAACACTTGCGGGACAAAAGATTTACGCAGACTGGACATCGGAAGAACGCCAAGTGCTTAATTACGCGGGAATGAGTATCGATGCTAAATGGGCTATTCTTACAAACTTTGAGAAATTTAGGCTTTTTAATTCCAAAACGGGAGAGACTGTTCTCAATATTGAAACTCCAAACGGATATCTGGAACGAATAGACGACCTCATGCTTTTGACACGAGAACAAGTAATAGAAGGAAACATCAACAAACTAGAAAGCAGAGTTGAAAGACCCGACGTTGATCTCAATTTCCTTAACGCCCTTAACGATTGGCGTCTAAAACTTGCCCGCAACATTCACAAAAACTGCCCAGAACTAAAAGCTGAAGAGTTGCAGAAGTACGTTCAACGAATACTAGACCGTTTTGTCATAATACGCTATGCTGAAGACAAATGGGTGCTTAAAGACCCTGACCAACTCCACGCAGCATTTGAATACTGGTCAAAAACACGGATTTACACCTCACTGACAGATATCATCAGACAACTTTTCATTGGTTTTAATCAAATTCATGATAGCAGAATCTTTGAGGAAGACCCTGAACTGGACAAGGTGCTAGTAAAAATAGACAATGAAGTACTTTCTGAGATTATCCAGGCACTCTATGGTCAAAACTTCAGAAAATTCACATCGGATATACTGGGAAATACTTACGAAAGTTATCTAGGAAGCCAGTTATTCATAAATAAAGATGTTGAACTTAGACCAACCCCAGCACTTAAGAAATCAAGTGGCGTCTACTACACTGAGCCCGCAGTAGTAAACTACATCGTGTCAAACACGCTTGGTGCCAAGACTGAAACCTTGTTCAAAGAAACTGTTCAACTTTATGAAGAGGAGAAAATTAAAGAATCAACAGATAAGTTCTCAGAAATCACGAAAATCCGCGTACTAGACCCCGCGTGTGGTTCAGGTTCTTTCTTAATTCAAGCCTTCAAAAACATAGAACGTATGTACAAAGTTTATAACGAAACAATAAGCGCAGAAAACCAGAGGTTAACAAAAAGAATATTCAACTTAAGAACTGAAGGAAAGAACAAGGAAGCATGGCAACTCGAAGCCATGTGGCACCAACCGATTGAGGATTTTGAACGAAAGATTCTGCTTGAAAACATATCTGGAGTAGATATTGATATCTCCGCTGCCGAAATCGCCTCCGTCAACTTAATGCTTCAAGCTCTGAAGAGGGGTGAGAAACTACCGCTTATTCTCCAAGAAAACATTAAGGTTGGAAATTCTATAGTGGGGTCTGACGATATTGAGCTTGAGAAATTCTTCGGAAAACAATTTTCTGAAATTGAATCCTTTCAATGGAAAAAGGAGTTCAAGAATATCATCGATGGGTTCGATGTTGTTATAGGCAATCCGCCATACTTCACTTTGGCAACACAATCCGAGTCCTTAAAACGGTATTTTAGGGAGAGTACAGAGTGGTCGGAAGTTTACAGAGGGCAAAATGATATCCTTTTCTACTTTATAATTCGCGGTTTGAGCCTTCTCAAGGAAGGGGGACTTTTGGGTTTTGTAGTTGCACGCTATTGGCTAGAATCCTTGTGGGCCGATAAATTGCGAGGTTGGATTCTCAAAAATGCCACGATTAAACTCATATTGGATTCAGGGAACGTACAGTTTTTCAAAGGAGCAAATGTTCTAACTTGCATAATTATTCTTGAGAAAGAATCCAGTCCTGAAGCTCGTCTTCAGAATAACATTAAAATAATTAAGGTGAAAAAGTGGGGAGGAAGCCATGACGGACTTTTTCAACATATTGTCGCAAATCAAGGCAAGGATTTATTCGAAGACAGGCATATCTGCATATTCAATTCCACTCAAGGGGTTCTTACTTCTGAAGCGTGGAGCTTCTCACCACCTGAAACAGAACGGTTAAAGAGAAAAATGCGTCAAGATTCTTGGATTCTTGGCGAAGACGTTTGCACCATAGGACAAGGAATGAAAACGGGTCTTAACAAGGCGTTCATAGTAACTCCCGAAATAATTGACAAATATGAGATAGAGAAACAAGTGTTGAAAAAATACGTGAAGACTAGAAACATCAAACGTTATCACATAGATTATCGCGATTTGCATTTAATCTACACTGTTCCAGAAACCAACCCCGATTCGATTCCCAATACGATGAAATACTTAAAGCAGTTTAGACCTGAACTTGAAGAGCGATTTCAATTCAAGGCTGGGGTTTGTACATGGTTTGGACTCAGCATACCTCAGAATCGAAAACTGTTTGATAATGTCAGCGAAAAACTTCTTGTTCCAAATTACGCTACTTCAAACAAATTTGCCTACGATAACGAGTCGTTCTACACTCTTACCGACACTTACGTTCTAGTGCCTAAGATGACAAACATCAACCCGAAATACGTCTTGGGCATATTGAACTCTCGTCTTATGAATTTCTTCTATAAGTCTACTACTAAACTTAAGAGGGACGGATATATGGAATATGTAAACCGTCCATTATCCGAAATCCCAATAAAAAAGCTAAATCTTGAACATAAGTCTGATAAAGCGCTTCATGACGAAATTGTCCGAGAAGTTGATGAATTAATAGAACTATCAAGAAAGAGAGCAGCAATAATCTTGGATTTTAACCGTTACATCGATGACCCGATTATTGACTATGTGAAGTTCGGTTCTGTTTACCATGAGTTAAACCCATCTGAACAAGAGGCAGATAAGACTACAAAAGGAACAATAACACGGGTTAAGGTGACTGAGGAAGACAGTTATTTGAGGTTCTCTGTGGACATTTTAGTTGCGTCGAACAATGAAGAAATTGAAGTACCAGATTACACAGTAGTTAGATGCAAAATTGATAACGAAAATCTGAGAAGGTTTATTCTATTTTATGCAAACAGCAATTGGAAATCATTGGGAGCAGGCAATCTACTTTCAAGGATGCTTGGAGGAAAGATTCCTCTATTTAGTAAGAACCAAGTTCAGAATTTGGCAACTCTGACCAGAATTGCGACCAATTATTCTGAGGCGCTTGAACACGCTGAAAAACTGGAGTCCCAAATAGAAAAAACAGATTCAAGATTAAATCAGAGAATTTATGACCTCTACGGAATAGATAACGATGAACGAAAGTTCATCGACTCTGAAATGTCACAGTACTTATCTAAAGTTGATGACGAAGAAGACCAAACACAGGAGAATGAACATGAGTGACCTTATAATGGGGGTCTTCAAAATCATTTTGTCATTGCTTTCTTTGGAATAGTGTGACTGAATTTGCCATCATGATAATATGCCATTGTTTGTTTTTGACAGTTAGAGCATTTGTATAACTTGACATGATAGTAATTGTTTTTGTAATTCCATTCTTTCACTGGATTGGTCGGCAACTCTTTCTACAGGATGGGCACTTCATAGCAACTCCTCTGTGTGCTAATTAACCGTAATAATGTTAAGCCCAATACATTTAAAACTTATCAAGGAACACATGTCCTTTTAGTTAACAGTATCCCTTAAAAACAGCGATTAAAAAGGCAAGTATGTCAGATCTCGGTTTTTTGCCTAGATGTTTGTGTGTGCTCAGCCTACCCTTCCGGTCTACTAGATGCTTCTAATATGCCCCAAATATGATTCAACATAGAACTGCATAGAATTGAGGTGGCGCACTTTGCATGTAGAATCGTTAAAATTACATGCAGAATTGCATGCAAATTTGTTAACTTAACATCCTTGCCTACAAAATTGGGTCAGCGATGATTGACGATTTCTCACAGCTTAGGGCTCGAAGCCGTCGCCTCACATCATCCCGACAGTTAAATGGGTCTTGAAGGATTTATTTATTTTGACTCAAAGATGAATTTCTGCCTGATTGAGTAGCCATAAACAAGTTTTTAGTAGAAAAATCAGTGCATGAGGCATGTTCTATCCCAAAACTTTCGGTTAGATTAACGACATTTGACGAATCTAAATGTTTAAACTACCGCAATGATAGGGTAAGTAATGCGTCTTATTTCGGAGGTGAAAAAGAGACATGATATTCGAAGAGGAAGATGAATGGGAAGAAGGCGAAGATGAAGAATGGGAAGAAGAGGAATGGTGAACAAACCCTAAATTACATTTTATTATCTTTCTTTTAAGTTAAAATTCTTCTCCCATTAAGTTTTTGAGGTTATTTTTTGAAAAACCGATGAAAAGCCTACGCAACTTTTATTATCGTTATTTTTAGCTTTCTTTTTCTGGTTTAGATTTATAACTTACTTGTTAACTTCATTATTGGACGTTTAGCCATGACACGAATCGCTGTACTTGACCAAGATAAATGCAAAGTAAAAAAATGCAACCAACTCTGCGTTAACTTCTGCCCCATGGTCCGGAGTCGAGTGGAAGCCATAAGGGTCGAAGGAAACAAAGCAGTCATATCAGAGATACTCTGCAGCGGCTGCGGAATATGCGTCAAAAAATGTCCCTTCAAAGCCATCAGCATCGTCAATTTGCCAGACGAATTAGAAAAGGATTGTAGCCACCGGTTCAGTACAAACAGCTTCAAACTTTTCCGTTTACCCATGCCTGCGCCGGGAACGGTGCTGGGTTTGCTTGGACAAAACGGCATCGGCAAAACCACTACGCTTAAGGTTTTTTCAGGCGACATCAAACCCAACCTTGGCAAGTACGATAACCCGCCAGACTGGCCTGAGATTATCCAGTATTATCGGGGTTCAAGCCTTCAAGATTACTTCCAAAAGATGCGCGAGAAAAAACTCAAAGTCAGCAGCAAACCGCAGTATGTGGATAAGATTCCCAAAGCGGTCACTGGAAAAGTCGGCGACCTACTAGAAAAAGTTGATGAAAGAAAACAACTAGACCCTCTGGCTGAAGAGCTTGAACTCAAAAAAGTTTGGGATAGACCGTTGGAGGTTTTGAGCGGTGGAGAACTTCAGCGTGTGGCGGTTGCTGCAGCGCTTAGCCGTGAGGCAGATGTTTACCTTTTTGACGAGCCGTCAAGCTACTTGGATGTGAAGCAGCGGCTTGTGGTTGCAAGAGCCATACGCAGCCTCAAGGAACTGCAAAAAACCATAATTGTGGCGGAACATGACTTAGCCATAATCGATTACTTGTCCGATCAAATCTGCCTCTTCTACGGGGAACCAGGCGTCTACGGTGTCGTCTCACACGTGCATGGCGTCAGAACGGGCATTAACATTTACTTGCAAGGCTACATTCCCGACGAGAACATAATGTTCCGCAAGGAATCCATCGTTTTCCATGAGAAACCGCCAACCGCAGGTACTAACCTAGGTGAACCATTGCTGAAATGGGACAGCATGAAGAAAACTTTCAAGGGCTTCAAACTTGCCATTAAACCAGGCGAAATACGGCGAAGCGAAATCGTCGGTATCCTAGGACCCAACGGTATAGGAAAAACCACTTTCGTAAAAATTCTTGCTGGGCTTGAGGAGACTGATGATAAGCAGAAGCTTGGCGAGTTAACCGTCAGCTACAAGCCCCAGTACATTGCAACTGACTACGCGGGAACGGTTCAAGAACTGCTTATGAGTGTTGCTAAAGAAAACTTTACCTCCAGCTGGTACAAAACCGAAATTGCCCAGCCACTGCGGCTTCAGGCTTTAATGGACCGAAACGTGATGGAGCTCAGCGGTGGAGAACTTCAAAAAGTTGCCATAGCCGCATGCCTTAGCCGCAAAGCCGACCTGTTCCTGCTTGATGAACCAAGCGCATACTTAGATGTTGAGGAACGCTTGAACATGGCTAAAACCCTGCGGCGGGTTGTTGAAGCGCATGGCATACCCGCATTCGTAGTAGAACACGACGTAGTAACCCAAGACTTCATCGCCGACCGACTAATGGTCTTCAACGGCGAACCATGCGTAAGCGGCTTAGCTAATCCGCCTACAAGCCTAAGAAAAGGCATGAACATGTTCCTCAAAGAAATGAACATCACGTTCCGCAGAGACTCAATCACCATGCGACCCAGAGTAAACAAGGAAGGCTCCCAAATGGACATGTTCCAGAAAGGAATCGGCGAATACTACTACACAAAAGCGAAACCAGAAACAGCCAAAAAGTAATTAATGCTTATTTCACATGCTTGAACTCCAATCTCTGGCTATTTATACATGTTTACGGCAAAAGTAACCATTTATCAAACTACAGCCCTTTCCAGAATCAAAGGTTTTCTCCCCAAAGTGCAGTTAACTTAAAGAACAAGCAGCAAATATACTAAACAATCTGCAAGAAATAAAACAAGGACAAGTGGTGTAAGCAGCAAGTGGCTCAAGCAACCTTTGAAGAAATAAGCGCTTCTGATTTTTTCTATCGTAATAGAGACATTGCAGGCTTCACAAACCCGTCCAGAGCAATATTCGCCGCAATCCGCGAGCTAGTGGAAAACTCGTTGGATGCAGCGGAAAGCCAAAAAATTCCGCCAGAAATTTACATTCGCTTATCTTTCGAGGGAGAAGCCACCAAAGACACACAAATTTACAAGCTCCGAGTAGAAGACAACGGCAGTGGAATTCAGCCTCGGTTTATTCCCTCAGCTTTTGGGCAAGTGCTCTACGGCAGCAAATACAAGCTGAAACAGATGCGCGGCACCTTCGGTTTAGGCGGAAAAATGGCTG
>JBEKHJ010000041.1:0-14516 GCA_050012335.1 Bathyarchaeia archaeon | reverse complement strand
GCACTTTCCCATCAATCGTACAGATACCCTTCTCCAACAACTGTTTCCCAGGCGTCCCAGGAATCTGATAACTAACCAAGAAAATCGCATTGCCTGCCTTCTTACCTATTTTGGAAACATAAAAAGCTGATGGACCACCCTTCAACATGCCCGCAGGCGAAATAATCACGCCCGGATCCCTTGCTGCTCTTCGTCGGTCTCGCCAGCCATCAACCCAATCCAGCGAGTGCATGGCATTCACAAAAAGCCTCGGATCCCTAAGGAACTCTTTGTAGTTCATTATTATTCTGCTAGCTTCCCGAGCCATCCCATCCAAAACAACAGGGTACTCAAAATGATTCGCTGCCAACACACAAGCAATCTCCTGCGCGCGACCCACACCGAACGCTGGCACCAGAACAGTCCCACCATGCTCTACTATCTCAGTCGCAGCCTCAACAAAACTCCTCTCAAGCTCGGGCCGCAAAGTATGATCCTCACTCGCATAAGTGCTCTCTGTCACAACTGCATCTAAATCTCCATAATCCATCGAGGCGCCCGTTAACAATTTACTGTCTTCCATGTTGTAGTCGCCAGTATAAAGAATCTTCTTGCCATCCGCCTCAACCAGCACCTGAGCGCTCCCAGGCGTATGACCAGCATCAAACAGTTTAACCTTCATGTCGCCGATGGTTTCTTCAACACCAAAATCCAAATGCCTATTATTATGCATCATAGCATCAAGCTCAAGATACTCAAAAGGCAAATAATAACCAGACAAATGAATAAAATCCTGAATAAGAAGCTGCGTTAACTCCAAATTAAGCTTGTTCGTGTACAACGGCTTCTTATCGTTAATGTAAAAGATGGGAATGGCGCCTGAATGGTCAAGATGACTGTGAGTTAAAATTATCGCGTCCAGTTCTTTCGGTGGAACATGCATCGGAAAACCAGGCTCATGATCAAGCATGACACCGTAATCTAACACAACATTCGTCTTCTCGGACTTAACAGTTATACCAATTCTGCCAACTTCTCTGGCTCCACCCAAAAATCCAACTTGCAATCAGACCAATCCTTGTTGTTAACAGTCAACGATTAAAAATGAAATGCTGTTTTAAAAACATATTGACCCTCTCGCCGCCTGCGCAGACACAGAACCATTTTTAATCGCCTTCAAAACCTCATCAACATCCAAAGAAGCATCAACCCGCGAGTAAACACTAAACAACTCAGACAACTGATGCGCATCACTGCCCGCTGTCCCAGGCAAACCCATACTCTTAGCAAGTTCCCTCGCCTGATTATTCGCCGCTGTCGTGGACCCGCCATTCAGAACCTCAATAGCATCAACTTTATAGTTTCTTGCTAAATCGCCCATACCATACTCGCGATAAGGATGCGCCACAATAGAAACTGCACCTATGCTTTTCGCGTAATCAACGATGACTTCAGGCGTCCATGGCCTTGGCGGCAACTCGTAGGTACCCAAAATCACCATGTCACCATGCTGCGTGCTAATTTCTACACCTGGAATAACCAAAATGTCAGGGTAAGCCGAAGCCAACTCAACCGTAGCCTTGCATCCTCTTACGCTGTCATGATCCGTCACGGCTGCAACCTTAATGAAACTGTGTGCTACAAGTTGGTCAACGAGAGTTTTTGGTTGAATAACGGAGTCCGAAGAATAAACCGTGTGAATATGTAAGTCGGCTTGAATCAATGTTATTCGCTCAACTGTTTCCGCAAAATGTTCTCTAAACGACTTAAAATCTCTTTGCTTCCTTCCACACTGGCATCAACAGAATCAAACGCTAAACCCTTCGCTTTGCAGGCTGACTTGCATGCTTTTTCAACGGTGTTTTTCCAAAGTTTAGCATCGTTAAGCAAAACAACACTTGCATATACCGTGCGCTTGATGTATTCACGGGTTTGGCTCGCAACATAATCCACGGTTTCCAAGTCAAGCGGCAAAGCAACCTCATGCTGGCTCAGCGGATAAACCTCATCAAGCTCCAGCGGAATAACGCCAAATGGAGCAGCATAGACACAGATATGAATTTTCGATGAAAGCTGTTCGCCTAAACTGCGGAAAAGCTGCCTTATCTTCTTAAACTCAGGAGCTTTATGAAACGGCTTATTTCGGGTTTGCGGCACAAGAAAAAGAACTTTCGCATTATTTGGCGGGTCATATCGTTCCTCTAATCGTTTCCGGTAATGAAGGATTTCTGGACGCGCCAGCCCAACTGGGTCGAAATAGAAGAATCCGCTGCTTTTCACCGTTGGACTAAACTTTTCAAGGAAATCGGCATGGCTTCGTAGTTTTTTGAGGGCTGAAAGCAACGCTGGATGACCATGAACTCGCATTTCCGTGTGCTCCCACAACCTGCCGTTCCTTATGGCTTGTTTAATGCGCTTTAGTTCTGCAAGGCAAACGTAAAGATTGTGCTCCGCCAAGAAAACTTCGCGTTCTTTTTTCGTTTTCCTTTCCAGTCCCCGTGGCGTTTCCGATGAGCATCTGGGGCAACTGCATGGGAAATAATCCAACTCGTCAAGTCGCCATGTACCGTTTTCTGTCATGTAACGGTTTTCACGAGCGTACAATGCGTAAGCTGCTGAATCAAAAAGGTCGCAGCCCAGCATCACTGCCAACGAGAACATGGCTGGATGCCCAGCGCCAAACAGGTGCAGCGGACGCTCTATGGGTAAACCTTTTTTCGCGGTCAGTATCATGTCTGCTAGAACATCATAGCGGTAACTTTCCATTACTTCAGTTGGGCTTCCGAGAGCATGGATTTGGAAGGGCAGTTTTCCCATTTCAACCGCCGAGTTAGCTACAAGGTCTAGGTGTCTCCCGCCTTGCACTGGCCCAACCCACAAAATGTCGTCCCGCGTCTTGGTTTTGAAAAAGGCCTTAGCTCTCCGCAATGTTTCAGCCACGGTTTTTTCAGCTTGCTCTTTGGTTACTGCCCAGCCTGTTGGTATATCAAGCATGGTGGCGATGTCGCTGCCGATGCCTTCTTGGTAGGCCACAATTTCTTTTTGGCTAACATCCACCTCGCCGTAAACGAGGATTTGGTAGGCTCCTGAATCAGTCATCACGACGCCATCGAAATCAAGAAATTTATGTAAGCCTTCATCTATTGGCTTGTTTTGGTAGCGTTTTTTTAGTATGTAAGCGTTAGTTATGATTGCTTCAAAACCGAACGTTTCCTTAAGCCTTCTCGGCGGAACAGGCTGAATGCTGGGGTTAATTACTGGGAACAGAAGTGGAGTTTCCACTGTTCCGCTTTTAGTTTTTAGTTTACCTATTCTGCCTAGCAGGTCTTTTTCTTTAATTTCGAAACTCAACGCTGAAGCCTAAACAAGAAGCGTTGCTGGCTTATAAAAAACATTAGCTGATAACTTACGGCTTCTCGCCGCTTTTTCCGAATTTTCTGTTAATAACGATGGAGAAAGTGATTGGTTGTGCAGAAGAACTTTGTATAAATTGCATCAGGTTGTTAAAATTAAAATAATCTAACCCCATGAAGACAAATAACATAACAGCGTTAAATATGATTAAACCGATTTTTTTCATAATGACTCAACCCGTATATACATTATAAGTGTACGCATCATTGTGGGGACCAGAGGTGAATTCTAACGCAACCGATTGCGATGCACCGACTCCAAGATAGATGCCCTGTGATTGTGTCCAAAAAGCACCATTTGCGTCAGTTACTTGAGCATAAACTGTGCAACCTCCAGCGGCATTTCCAGTATTCTCCACAGTCGCGTCAACCCAAACCACAACATTTCCACCTATTCCTAAGAATCCGCCTACCGTTTGTCGGTTTGAAGATTGTGATGTAAATGTAAAAACAGCGGCGGGTACTGGAGTAGGGACAGGTGTCGGGTTTACTGCTTGTTGGACTGCTGGAACTGCCACGCTTAATACCACGGCAATTATTATTATTGCTATAACTATTGCGGCTATAATGATTACGACAGGTTTTGCATAATTCTGTTTTTGTGGCGATGGTGCTGTCATATCAAATACTTCATTATTCTTATTGTTGTTTTGCAGATATAAGATTTTTCATGCAAAATTAGAATAAAAAAGAAAAGAAGTTTAGGCTAATTCATGGCTTTTTAGATGCTTTTTGTTTAACTACTATTCCTGCAACTGCACCGATTACAGCGATGATGACAACCACTATGACAACAACGTATATGATTGTATCGTTTGAATTTGATGTCTGGGTTGGCGATGGAGTTGGAGTTGACGGAATTGTCGATTGAAAGTTAGCTGTTAAAGGTGTGGTCAAGGTTACTGTATTTGATGTTGCTATGGCAAGTGAAGAGTCCTGAGTATCTTGGGCAGTTACATATATGGTACTACTTGTTCCTGCATCAGTCGGAGAATATGTGTAACTTGCTGATGTTGCACCAGATATTGGATTACCATTTAAATACCATTGGTAGCTGTATGAGTTTGTACCACCACTTGCTGATGCTGAAAGTTGCACTTGTTGACCCATATCAACTGTAGTGGTGGAAGGATTGTTGATTTGCACCTGTACTATTGGATAGATATATACAGTTACGATATTTGAACTTGATTGGTATAGTCCAGAAGTACCTACTTTGTCATACATCAAAAACTCATAGGTTGCTGGGCTTAGACCAGTGACTGTATATGTGTTTTGAGAAACATCGGTTATGGATGTTAGAGTTGACCATTGACCACCTGATACACTCATTTGTATAACATAGCTTTGAAATGGCATTGTTGATGAGTATGAGTTGTAGTCAGACCAGTGTAGACTTACAGTAGTGCTTGTTTTTGAAGGGCTTGAAATTTGTGGGGTCGCAACTGTGTACGCTTGATATACTTGAGATGATGATGTGCTTGAGCCTATTATATTATTAGCTGTGTCTTTAATTATGAAATAGTAAGGTGTGCTTGGATTCAAACCAGTAACGGCATAAGATGTTTGGCTTGAGTCAGTTATAGTCGCAACAGTACTGTATGGTCCATTTACAGATGTTGAATACGTTACTGCATAATTGCCGAATATTAAATCGTTTGATTTAGTCCATGATAAGGTTATTGTTGTCTCAGTTTGTGCTGGTGAACTTACAGTAGGGGTGAATGCATATACCGTATTTGTCAAGCATGACAAACTAATAAACAGAAGTAATGCGATAGTAGAAATTATTAAAATTTTTATTTTTTCCATTTTCGCATTCTTCCCTTAAATCACTTGGCATGCTGTTTGTTAGGTCTATAGATATAAGGTTTGGTAGTGCAACATTATAGAGGATAATTTTATCATGTTCAAAATAATGGCTAACTTCTTTATTTTTTTACCCCTCACGAGTCACAAAATTCAAACGACTAGCCAAAATTTTTTGACTAACCCCTAACATCGTAAAACCCACGAAATTTATAAAATCAGGGGAGCGGTGGCAATATCGGTGCTTTGGAACTGTAGGACGTGGGGGAGTTTATTTTGAGGTTGTTTTGTTGAATTGCGGCTCAATATTGTGCCGTTGTTCTGCAATCAACGAAGTTAACCGAAACGACCAACAGCCAAAACTATAGGTTCCTACACACATCAAAAGAACACTATTAAAAAACTACAGTTTTCGATAAGTTATCCTATGTCAAAACTCTATAAGTATCGAAATTACGATAAACACGATACAGATACGACATGCGCTAGTTTTTTAGCGTATTTTATGCGGTTTTAGTTGTTTTGGAGTAACAAATTGACCATTCAAGTTTATCCTTAGCTCTTTTATAATTCTCCATGAATTCTACATCTGTCAAACCAAGAAATTCTAAGAAGTCATTGACTCGGCTTTTATGGCTCCATATGTCGTGATTTGACACATTGGGATAACTGGTAGTAACCCATTGTTCGGTTATTTCGCCGATTCTGTTCATTAGCTTAGTCGGTTTTCGTCCTGCCTTCATTACGCTGTCACCCCTCTAAAGGTTTTAAAAGGGATAAGAAGCTTATGGAAAAGTGTAGAGAGACTACAGCCATCCTTATATCGCATAATTTGTCTAATACCGAGAAGAGAGATGCTAAACGATGGTTTGCTCAATAGACATAAGCGAAAAACCAAAACTAAACGACCCAATCCTCATTGAAGGGTTGCCCGGCATAGGGTTTGTAGCTAATATTGCAGCGTTACATTTGATAAAAGAGTTAAAAGCTAAACGGTTCGTCCAAATATTTTCCTCGTCATTTCAGGATTTTGCAGTAACAACCGAAAATGGTGGAGTGCTTTCGCCTATAAATGAACTCTACTATGCTAAGCGAGAGGAGGGTGGGCGAGATTTGATTATTTGGTATGGGAACACTCAGGCGCTGACAACTGTTGGGCAATACGAGCTCTGTGGTAAAGTGTTTGATTTGGCGCAGGAGTTTGGCTGCCGCTTTGTAATTTCCATCGGCGGGTTCAAAAAAGATGAAGCTCAACCTGTACCAGCAATTTACAGCACAGCCACGGATCTGGACACCATGCAAGAGGCGCTGGATTTGGGGACTAAAGTGATGGTTGGACATGTTTTCGGTATTGCTGGTTTATCCATTGGTTTAGCAAGGATTAGAGACATGAAGGGTTTCTCTCTGTTAGTGGATACGCCCGGAATGAACCCTGACGTGAACGCTGCACGGTATGCGTTGACTGCGCTTGGTAAATACTTGAACCTTAACGTTGACTTGTCAAAGCTTGAAGAAAGCGGTGGCGAGATTAAGAAAATTTTAGAATCCTTTGGCATCATAAGAAGCATAACAGAAGAAAAGAAGAAAGAGGAGCAACAACTGCGCTGGTTTATTTAGGGTTTAACTTCGCTCATGAACTGTTCGTATACTTTTTGCACTCGGTCGGCAGCTGGACCTGAACCTTCAACAATGCCTCTTTCTGTTAGTTTAACTTTATCCATAACCCAGATGAAACCTTTGTCTTCGTATAGTTTGACCATGGTTGGGAAGACTTTTTCAAGTCTTGAGGCTAAGGCTTTGAGGTCGAAGGGTTTTTCTGCGCTTGATATTTGAGCAACCACGCTTCCGTTTAAGAATACTCGGTGAAGTAAGTTTCCAGATTCGTCTTTTGCATCTGCTATGCAAAGACTCATATTGTCAGGGTTAATGCCGATGAGTGTGCCTTTGAATGTTTTTCCAGTAGTTGTCACTACAGACACAGTTTTATCTGCTAACGCTGCGATTTCTGTGAAATACTTTCTTTGCACTACAGACAAGTTTTATTTCTCCTTTAAAGTAACGAGATTGCACTACCAGTATTTATCTTTGATTTAAATAGCATACTAGAAAATGGTTGGCAACTTGATTTTTTATGCGACAGCTTTGAAAATTGGTTGCTATCTGCACTTTAGTTGGTAATTGCTAAGTAATCTGCAAGTTCAAAGTTTATTAGGCTTTAAGTAATAGTGCTCTTTCGCAAAAGTAATATTCTTAGTAAGAAATAGTATTGTTGCTGGTTTAAATGCCCGTTGACGTGAGCCAAATTAAGCAGAGGATAACTGAAGTTTTAGATGCAAAGGCAGAGTTAAATAGGTTGACTTTAAAGCCTTACGCTGAACTGAACGTGGAAGAGAAATACGCCATCAGGTACCACATCATAGTCATTGCAGAAGCTTTGGGAAGCGTGTGCCTGCACGTAGCTAAAGAAGACCTTCAACAAGAGCCCTTATTGTACTCTGAATGCTTTAGACTTCTCGATGAAGAAGGCATAAGTGACAACTGTGCCAAAGAGTTAACTGCATTAGTGAGGCTTAGGAACCTACTAACCCACCGATACTGGATAATAGATGATAGTCAAGTTTACAACTCAATTAAAAACGACTTTAAAAGCGTCAATAAATTTTTAAAGAGTGTGCAGGAAAAATATGCAATCGACTTATGACAGAATACAGTATTACAGGATCGGGCAGAAAGAAAAGGAAGGCATTATCAGGAAACTTAAGGCTTTACTTGCCAAGGAGAACCAAGTTAAGCTTGCTTGGCTTTTTGGTAGCTTTTGCCGGCGAGACAGTATAAGAGACATAGACTTAGCCATCCACTCGGAACCAGAACTTTCTTTCAAAGAACTCCTTAACTTAAACGCGCAAATAGAGCTGGAGTTGAGCTTGCCTGTGGATATGGTAGAGATAGCGAGAGTTCCCAAAGTTCTTAAAGAAAAAATTTACACAAGCGGCGTTCTCATTAAGGGAACCAAAAAGGCTTCAGCATTAGGTTAAAAGGAAAATCGCTAAAACTGAAAAATGCGCTTATGCGTTTTGGATAGTTTTTAGAATTGTAAGTACTTGTGCATCTTTTGCTCTTTTCTCAAGGTAATTCCAATCAAGCTTGCCTTCTTGCCTAACCAGCACGCTTTTCACGTCCTGCTCGTCTATAACGCCCCGTTCAGGTCTAGCCAATTTAGTTACAATGAAATCTTCAGCAGAAACAACCCAAGCTGAAATGCCTTCGTTTAGTTGTGCTTTTCTTCGACGCCTTAGCGTTTGTTCGTCAAAAACAATTCCATCCGGTTTAGTCCAAAGCTCAAACTCAATTTTTTCTTGGCGGTCTACTGCCACTATCAAAGGATTGCTTGGTGAGCAGATGGTTGGTTCAAAATCAGCTGCTCTAAGTAAATTCAGCAGATAACTAAATTTTTCCTGAGTTTTAACTGCGACACCCGTACACGCGTATGTGCGTGTGGGCTTGTACCCCCCTCTCTCTGTCTCTCTCTACCTCTCTTCTTTTGGTAACCTTCGAGTTTTCAGCGCTTCACACGACATATGCACTTTTAGGTTTTCTTTTCTTGTATTTCGCAGTTCTGCTTAAGGAACGCAACCGAGTTTGCAG
Organism: Bathyarchaeia archaeon; assembly: GCA_050012335.1. Taxonomy (GTDB): domain Archaea; phylum Thermoproteota; class Bathyarchaeia; order Bathyarchaeales; family Bathycorpusculaceae; genus Bathycorpusculum. The sequence continues at coordinate 5,670 of JBEKHJ010000041.1, read as the reverse complement.
GCAAATCGCGCTCAACCATTAAGTTTGGTCCTATCCAACTGTTCACGCCTACCTTTACTCCGGGCATAAACAGCGACTTAATCCCTGTTTTCACGTTGTCGCCAAGGACAGCGCCGAGTTTTCTTCTGCCAGTATCAACCAACTGGTCTTTAACCATCATTTTGATTGCTCCAGCGTCTAAACGGTAATTAGCCGTGACGGTGCCCGCGCCCAGGTTGCAGTGCTCGCCAAGGATGCTGTCGCCAACATAAGACAAGTGACCAACCTGCGTGTAATCCATGATGATGCTGTTTTTGATTTCGCAAGCGTTGCCTACACGCACTTTTCTGCCTAAACTTGTGCCCGCTCGAATGTAACAGTTAGGTCCAATGTCGCATTCTTCGTCAATAAAGCATGGTCCTTCAACGTAAGCGCCAGAGCGAATACGGGCTGATTCTGCAACTGAAACTGGACCGATAAGGTGGGCTCCTTGCTCTATCGTGCCTAAAAGTTGGTGCTCCATGCGTTTTAAAGCCCAATTGTTAGCATCCAGCAAATCCCAAGGTCTGCCCACGTCAAACCAGTCTTCCTTCGAAATCTCTGCTGCCAAAACCGTTTTGCCTTCTTTAGCAAACAGTGTTACGGCATCGGTGAGTTCCCATTCACCGCGGACGGAAGCTTTTGTTTGCTTTATTTTATCAAAAATTTCTTGCGAGAGAACGTATACTCCCGCGTTAGCCAAGTTTGACGGCGCTTTCCCAGCAGCAGGCTTCTCCACGATGCGCTTAACCTTTTTCTCCTCGTCTAACTCGATTATTCCGTAGCTTTCAGGCTTATCAACAGGCACGACACCAATGACGGCAACGGTTTTTCCGCGTTTATACGACTGCAAGACGTTTTTTACGGCGTCTGGACCGAACAATAAATCTCCATAAACAAGAATAAAATCATCATCCACATAAGGTTCAGCAACGCTGGCTGCGTTTCCTGTGCCAAGCACTGCTTTTTGCTCAACATAACTGATGCGTAAGCCAAGTTTTTCGCCGTCTCCAAAGTATTGGCGAATAGCGTCACCCATGTAATGCGTAACAATTATTGCCTCGGTTATTCCAGCGTTCTTCACCGCTTCAAGGCAAAACTGCAGGATTGGTTTTCCGCCAACCTTAATCAAATGCTTAGGCCGCGTCGCCGTTATGGGCAAAAGCCTGACGCCTTCGCCAGCCGCTAATAATACAGCTTTCATTTCATTTCAGCCTCAACTTGTTTCTTTATTAGTGCTGTTGCCTTTTCGGTTATATCATTTGCCACTGCTAATGATTCGCCTTCGACAGTTAAGCGGATAAGCGGTTCAGTTCCAGAAGCCCTAATCAGCAACCAACCGTTTTTTAGCGCTAACCGGACGCCGTCAACCGTTGAGAAACCAGTGTAATCTGGAAACGCCGTTTTTAGGGTAGCCCCAATTTTTGCTACCGCCTTGTGCTTTAACTCGTTTTTGCAAGCAATGTTTTCCCTCAGCGTAATGTACTCCGGAACCGCACCGACAAACTCAGATACACTTTCGCCTTCATCTTCCAAAGCTTTCAAGAACAACGCTGCAGACAACGGCCCATCAGGACAATAATGAAGCTGCGGATGCACCCAAGCGCCGCATGGCTCTCCTCCGAAAACAGCACCCGCGCGCTTGATGGCTTCTGAAATGTAAATATCCCCAACTCTGGAGCGAATGACTCTGCCGCCCTGCGTTTGTGCCATCGTTTCAACACACATTGACGCTTCAACGTTTGTTACCACTGTTCCACCGCCACTCCGCTTAAGCGCATAAGCAGCATACGCAGCCAATGAACGGTCAAAGTTGACAAAAGAGCCCCTCTCATCAACGAAGGCTACACGGTCGCCGTCACCATCAAAAGCGATGCCTGCATCAGCGCCAAGCGTTTTGACAACGTTTGCCAAATCCTTGAGCGATTCAGCGGTCGGCTCAGATTTTCGGGCTGGAAAATACCCGTCTGGGTGAGCGTTAAGAGCAGTTACCTTGCAGCCCATGGCTTTCAACATTGCAGGGGCTACGTCGAAGGTGGCGCCGCATCCCGGGTCAACAACAATCTGCCATCGTTTTTTCAGGGCAACAGCTTTCAGCGCCATTTCCATGTAAACTTGGCTCGCATCGATAGGGGTGGCTTTGCCGAGGCTGCGCCAATCTGCCAACGCAAAAGACCCATCCACCACGTTTTTTTCTACAGCATCTTGGTCCTCGTCAGTGTATGATAGGCTGTCGCCCTTGAACACCTTTATCCCATTATACTGGGGTGGATTATGCGAGGCAGTAAGCATGAATCCTGCGTCCGCGCCCAACGCTTTTGTAGCATAAGCTAAAACAGGCGTAGGAACTATGCCAGCCAAGAAAACATCTGTACCGCTTGATAGCAAACCAGAAACCAAAGCATCTTCAAGCATAGCTCCTGAAACTCGCGTGTCTCTGGCTACAACTGCTTTTTTGGCTTTTGCATGCGCAGCCACCGCTGAACCGACCTTGCAAGCTAGCAGTGGTGTTAAATCAACATTTGCTAAGCCTCTTACGCCTGAGCTTCCAAACAGTTTAGCCATCTGTGCCCACTCTTGACAGGTAATCGTTACTGCATGGTTAAGGATAGTTGCTTAAAATAATTTGGCTACAAGCCTTAAGCGTTATCCCTAAGGAACATGGAAAGCTTACTCTTGGTGGGATGCTTGCCTTCAGGGTCTGAGAGGTAGCAGGCGGAAACCGCGTTTGCCAGCATTAAACGGCACCCGTCTGAAAGACCGTTTCTATCGCCTAAGATGTTTCCTGCGTTCCAAGCGTCACCCGCGCCAGTTGCCCGTAAAACCTTAACCTTAAAGGTGGGAACAATAACCTCTGTTTTGCCCTTTAAAGTGGCGGAGAAAACCGTGGTATGCAAGTCAATTCTTGCTGGTAGGTGCTTTGCTAAAATTCGGGCTGCTTCCATTGCTAACTCCGCAAACCCCAAATGCTCTTTTTTATCATTCAAAGTCTCATCAAGCAAAGCGGCGTAAATGATTGCTTCGTTCTCGTTCAGGCTTAGAATGTCCACTTGGTTAGATTTCAGAACCGTTACCATCAATTCAGCGATTGCGCCGCTTTTAGGCGTGGGGTCTGCCGTGTCATAGTAAGTTTTGCCTTTGCCCTTCGTTTTTGCTCTGCCGAAAATCGCTTGAGCTAGCGCCGTGCCGAATTTTAATGTGCCAGCCCAGTTGAAGAGGCACGTGTAATCCGCATCCTCTATCAACGCGTAATCGCTCTCGTTGAGGCTTGCTGGACCAAAATCTGCAAGTGCACCTAAGTCTCTGAGCATGACGTTTGTTTTCTCATTTTTGTTTTTGAACTCTAAGGCAGTTGTTATTGAAGCTTTATTATGGATTTTTATGTGTGAAGTGTCGATTGGAGTGTCTTTGAAGTGGTATTTTATTTGTTGCAAACCGAACTCGCTTGTGCAAACAATCGGTGTAACCTTGGCGCCTAGGTTGGCTAGGGCTGATGCCACGTTGATGGCGTTTCCTCCGCGCATATCAGTTTGGGGGATGCCGTCGATGCTGCCGCCTTTCCGTTTAGCCACATCCGCAATTAATCCTGAAAACTCGGAGGCGTTCCAGTTCAAGTTTATGAGTCTGTCAAGGAAGAAATCAGGCAAAACGACGACTTTGCATTCTTTGGGCTTTTTTCGTTCTAGAAAGTTTTTCAGTTCTTTTTTGCACTCTGCCATGGACATTGAAAGGCTCCTGTTAGTGTATTTCCAAAAAGCTAAAATACCTTTTGATTTAATGTTGCTTACGGGTATCTTGGAAGAGGGAGAGCAGGGAGTTTGCAGTTTAAAACTGAAGTTTGCCTACTAGCTTTGGCTATTACATTGTTTGTGGTAAGCGCTTTCTTCTTTTCGTATCAAACTGGCAGCGCAACTTTTAATCTAAATTGGTCTTATCCATACCGTGGATACGCCCTCGCGTTTGTCGGTTTTGGCTCAGTTCTTATGGTCACTGCATCCGTCTCTTATTCAAAACGCAGCAAAAGCATACTTCAATAATCCTTTTCGGTTTTCAACCGAGTATAAATCGAACAAGCAACCACACCATATCGCCAAACAGTAAGGCGACAATTAAACCCAGAGTTATGAATATTAGCATGGGTAAACCAGGCGTTGCCCACACATAGGCATCGATTTTTCCTGCCTGAACTGCGTTAGATAAGCGTTCAACAATTTTATCGCGCCCCTCATCATGTGGAACAACTACTAGTTTTCGTTTTAAAGCGTTCTCGCCGTCGTCGTCCACATCTTCCATAGGAAAAACGTGCCATTTCTCCTTCAACTTGGCAACAGTCACTTTGTAACCAGTAATCAAGATAACCACTTTTTTCCAAACTGATTCATGCGCGAGTGTTCCTGCGAACATTTTTTTGCCAGTTTTTTTGTGCCAAACCAAATTGCGCAGAATCATGTATATGCAGCTGGCTGCTGCGAACAAGACGGCGTTGCTGAATATGGTTAACGGAAATATGAACTGTGAGATGGGTGATAAGCTTCCACCTCCCAAGATGGGGGTGAATAGGTTTTCAGGAGCGAATGGCAAGGCAAAGGCGATGCACATGAGGGCTTTTGAGTCAGCGCCGCCAAACGCGCCCGAATAGAACAACAAAAACGCCAACCCAACGGTAAAGCCTACGCTAATGCCGAAAAGGGCAAGTTTCGATTGGTCATAGAGGAGTAGTTCTGCAAGTGAGAGCACGATTGCGATAGGTGCATAGATTGCCCAGACGCGGTTGCTTACTTCTCGGGTTTTGTAGTCGCTCCATGATGCATAAATGAGGAAGGCTGCTGTAACTGACACCCTTGCCGCAGTGAAGATTACTTGGAAGGTCAATCTAATCCCTTGTTGTTATTTCTGTTGACTTACCCATTTTAAAAAACCGCCTGCTTAATATTTATTATATGAAAGGTAAATATTTAGCAAAAATAAGTATTGAAAATGTGGCTAGTTTTCAATGTCTATAGTTATTATTGGCGGCAGCTCAGCTAGTATCCAGAGTCCAGGTTGACCGTATCCGCTATAAATTGGGGGAGCGGAACCATCAAAAGTTGCCACTGCACCATACCAGGTCACATCCAAGGCGGTTTGGAATGAAACGGGGCTAAGCGTCACTGGGAGCAGCGAGATTGTTTGAGCTGAGGAGTCCGCTTTTAGAGCGCCTCTGGCGGTTGCGGGAGATGTGGCGTCAAAGACATAAAGCATTTGGTTAGCTTGGTCAGTGAACATTATGCCTGCACCTTTCGTGCTGTCGGTGAATTGGCTCCAGTGATGTGCCCATGTTCCTGTAGAGTTGCTAAATGTTTGTGTACCACTGGCAACGATGGGGTCGCCGCTTAATGTTCCGTTTTCAGTTTGCAATTGCCCTGCAGTTGAAGTCATGTTAATTGGGCATAGGTCGGTTATTGTGCGGGTTTGCGTTGAATTGATAAACATGAGATTTAGTTGATAGGTGAAATAGGTTGCGTTAGCGGGTAAAGTGAGCACGATGTTAGCGTAGAGGTTTGGGCAATTGTTAACTCCGTTTGACCATTCCGCTTCCTGCTGTATAATATCCCGAACCACACCATGGTGTATAACGTACGCTTCGCCTGCGCCGTAGGTGCTTGGCTGATT
>JBEKHJ010000040.1:0-14619 GCA_050012335.1 Bathyarchaeia archaeon | reverse complement strand
TTTTACTATTTGGGCGTGAGGTATGCCCTCTATTTTCAAAACCGCTTCAGGATGCACATAACCCTTCGCTATAGCTTTTTCAACACAGCACTTGCCTACAAGGTTCACTATGGTTGAATTATTAATCATTCCAATAGCTTCTTCAACACTCGCCTTTCGACCATTATAAAACTCGTCTCTAACATGAAAGACAATTTTGCCTTCCCGAAGCGTCCTGCCGAGCAATTCACAGTCGCAGATAGCTAAAAGCACATTTCTGCCGTCCTTCTTGAGGTTTACATAGACTTCCAATTTTTAGCTCTCTCACAATTGTTTAATTGATGATTTTGCACCGCAAGCGTTGCATACTAGAAAAGACAAGCGTTTTTCCTTAACAACTCTGGTGTCAGGGCGCTTGCAAACTGGGCAAATTACATAGTTCTCTAAATACCTCTGCAATAACCGTTCGAAACTATCGGAGCGAAATTTTCCTTGAAATATTGCTCTTGAATCTTGAAAAGTTGCGGCTGTAGCCATTTCCCGCGTCAAAAACTTCAAAATATGCTGAGGATCACGATCCAAGGCATCCGCTACTTCCTTAAAATTAGAAATTATCGTTCGCATACCAACCGTGTTAACAAACAATCTTGGTAATTCTAAGCGCTCACGCTTTGTGGAAACTTCTGGCATCTGAGCGCACGCCCTCTTTAGCAGTTCATCATAATTAAAGGTCATGTCCACATCTCACCAAATCATGGTGCCAGCATATATTTAAAATTATAATTTAAAAACTATGCTTTTGCATGAACGAAAGAACGGATTTTTACATACAAATCAATATAAATTTGAAATAACAATCAACATTATCTTTAGTTTACATCAGAGGCCCGCTCATGACAGAGCACCAGAAAACCAGCCAAATAGAAGACATTACCCAGCAAATTGAAAAGCTAAGAGAACAAGCTAGCTTAGCGAACGCTCAAATCAAAAAGTATATTGAAAAAAGAAACCAGTTGAACGATCAAGTCAGGAAAGCCCGTCAGGAAATCACTGAATTAAAAAATGAGCGCGACAGTATAAATGAAAAAGTTAAGCTGCTAAAACAGCAAAGAGACTCTATCAGAGCGAAGGCCGCGCCCATCATCGATGAAGTAAACGCCATAAACCAAAAAATCTCTGAACTCAAGAAGAAATTACCACGCGAAAGGCAGCGAGATTTGCAAGAAGAGCTTGAAGCAATTGAATGGAAAATACAGACAAACTCTCTTGATTTGCAAGAAGAAAAAAGGCTAATAGAGAACGTCAAACAACTTGAAATCCAACTTAGCAGCTACAAAAAAATCGACCTGCGAAACAGAAAAATCAAGGACTTACTGACCCAACGGAGAACCTTTGAGGCTCAAGCCGACGCGTGGCATAAGGAATTGACTGATTTAGCTACGAAAAGCCAAGAGTTACACTCAAATATGATGGAAAAAGTAAATAGTGTGAAAATTAACAAAGGTGAAGCTGATAGCTTACACCAAGCTTACATTAAAACAAAAGAACAAATTGCTCCCTTATATGAGAAAATCCGGGAACTGACTGAGCAATTAAAAAACTTGAAAGCTTCAGTTAAAGAGAAAGATAAAGTGAAGAAAATGGCGACTGAGCAAGCTATTAAAGAAAAGCTTGGGACTGAAGCTAGGGATAAGCTTCAAAGGGGCGAAAAATTAAGTTGGAATGAGTTTCAACTTGTTATGGGTGACGGCGCTCAGGATGATTCAGAAACACAAGATTAAAGTTAAATAGCAATATTATGGGAATAGAGATAGATGGCGAAAAAGGAAACGCAAGAACAAACGCAAAAGCGAATCCTAATTTTATGTGTGGATAGAGATGGCGATATAGAAACAAAAGCAGGAATAAAAACGCCGCTTCTAGGAAGGACCGCAAACTTAGACGGCGCAGTTGCCTTAGCCCTAAAAGACCCTGAAGAACCTGACGCAAACGCTATGTTTGAAGCCGTCCGCCTTCATGACAGGTTACAAAACGAAAAGCAGCCAGAAGAAATGTTTGAAGTCGCTACCATATCGGGTTCTGAGTTGGGTGGTGTTAGCGCGGATAGAAAATTGGTTGCTGAATTAAGTAATTTGCTAGATTCTTTTAGTGCAAACGAGGTAATTTTGGTTACAGATGGCTATTCTGACGAAGCAGTTTTACCTCTTGTTGAATCCAGAGTGCCCGTTTCATCGGTCAGACGGATAGTAATAAAGCATAGCGAATCAATCGAAGAAACTGCTGCCCTCTTCACAAAATACATTCGACTATTAGTGGATAACCCTAGGTACGCTCGCATGGCGTTAGGTTTGCCTGGATTACTGGTTTTTATTTTCGGTATTCTTTGGGCTATCAACAATTTCGTCTATCCAGGCGCTATTTACTTTTACGGAATTACCATTGTAATTGTTGTAGGCGGTTACTTGCTTATCAAAGGCTTCGGCGTTGACAAATCAGCTAAAGACTTCTATAAGTGGATAAAAGAATATTCGCCGCCGCCCCTACCAATGCAAATCTCAAATTACACAATTTTCGCCGGAATCTTATGTGTAGCCGTCAGCGTCTACCTGGGAATAGCAAACGTCACTATCAACGTGGCACCGTTTCCCAGCAATTTTGCCGGATGGCTTACTATCACTCCAAGAATTGCTACATTCTTTATCAAAGGTATCATGGACCTTTTAGTGGTGGGGTTAATCATTGTTCTTCTTGGACGAAGCGTACGTTTATACATTGAAAGAGACTCAAAATTGCTACGCAATATTGCTTTGATAGTTTCAGTTGCGTGGTTTCGTTGGATCCTCGACGCAACAGCAAACATAATTTACAACCCAAGTAGCACGGGAGCGCCAATAGGTTTAAATGACCCGTTTTTTTCAAATTTCCTTTTCACAATAATAGTAGGTATTCTAATCGGCGTTGCTTCTGTACTATTAATTTTTATTGTTAACAGGTCAACTAAAGACTTCTTCCAAAAACCAGAAAAGAGCCAAGCGACAAAATGAATTTTTTCTTCCATTTTATCCTCGAATTAGAGCAAGATTTAATTGAAACTACAAAGGTTTTAACTATAATGCATAGTTGCATAGAAATCCTTGAAGAAACGTTTAACATGCGAGGTCACGCTTAGTGCTTAAAAAAGTTCTTTCTGTCATTGGCGCATACAAGATGTATGAGAAGTGGCTGTGGGAGCAGGTTAAGAGCGGAGTAAAGCCTGAACACATTGCCATAATTTTAGATGGGAATAGGCGTTGGGCTTCAGAAAATGAGCTTAACCCATGGCTGGGGCATAAGCAGGGTGCGGAAACGGTTGAACATCTTTTAGATTGGTGTTTGAAACTTAACGTAAAGTTCATAACGCTATACGCGTTTTCCACTGAGAATTTTAGGCGTTCTCCTCAAGAAATAGAGGAGATAATGAGGATTTCTGAGGAAAAATTCCGTAAACTGTTAACTGACGAGCGCATTCATAAAAACAAGATTAATGTTAAAGTCATCGGCAGAATTAATCTTCTTCCAGAAAGCCTACAGCATCTAATTGGTGATATGGAGAAAGCCACGGCAAATTATGATAATCAATTTTTGACTTTTGCTTTTGCTTATGGTGGAAGAGCCGAGATTGTTGATGCTGCCAAAATCATTGCTGAGCAGGTTAAGGATGGCAAGTTGGAACTGGATGATATTAACGAGAGCATGTTTGAGAAATATCTGTATACCTCGCATATGACTAAGCAGGAGCCTGATTTGATTATTCGAACTTCAGGTGAAGAAAGGCTGAGTGGTTTTCTGCTTTGGCAATCTGCGTATAGTGAGCTGGTTTTTTTGGATGTTTTTTGGCCTGATTTTCGCTTTATTGACCTTCTTCGTGCCATTCGAACTTATCAGCTACGTATGCGCCGTTATGGCTCTTAGGTCGGTCAAGCACGTTTTTTCGCGCTAACTATTGAGATAACATCTCTGTCTTTCAGTATGGCGTCTTCGCCGATTCTTCTTTTGTCTCGGGCATCGATGGCGTAGATGAAGCTTTCTCCAAGTTCTGTGTGGATTAAGTAGGCGAACTGGCGCGCGGTCGTTCCTTTAGGTATAAGATAAGCGTCTGGCAAAACTCTCCCATTATGGTCAGATAGGTGCTCCAAATCTTCCACGGGGTAAACGGTTATCATGTTTAGAAGTTTAAAGTAAGCCATGTTCATGGCGTTTTGGATACCTGTTGAACCGTTTTTTTGGAGCACTTTTTCACGTACAGCTTCCAGTGCTTTAATTTGGTTTGGAGAAAGTTTTTCTGGCTGCGTTACCTTAAAGTTACAGTCACCTGGCTTGTAATCGATTAATTGTTTTTCAGCAGCACGCCTAAGAGCAAGTTCAGCTTCTGCCGAACATGGAATAACCATGTAATCAAGCTCCTTCATCCGCTCCAAGTTCGCCTCAGCCGTTGGCAGATCAATCTTGTTTGCAACTATCAGCATGGGTTTTGATATTCGTCTTAAAGTGTCAACAAACCGGTAAAAGTCTTCGTCAGACCATGTGGCGGGTTTATCCACGTTTAAGTTCGCCCTTCTGATGGCCTCAGCGACATGTTGACGCCTTATGCCTAAACCTGTTAAACGCTCTTCAAGGGGTACGGCAACGCCCTTTTTATCTGCTTCCGCTGTCCTAGCGATTTTCGCCCAATCTTTCTTAAGTATGGTTACCATCCACATTGTTATTTCATGTTCAAGAAACTTAACATCCTCAAGCGGGTCATGCTCGCCCGGTTTGCATACGCGCCCTTCGCAGTCTGTTCCGCCTGAAGCGTCAACTATGTGGATAAGCGCGTCTGCTCTGCGTATTTCGTCTAGGAACTGGTTGCCTAAGCCGCGTCCTTCCCAAGCGCCTGGAACAAGCCCAGCAATGTCGATTAATTCTACGGGAACAAGCCGTACACCATCTAGGCATAACGAGTTTTTTGGGTTATCTTTTACTTTGAATTCCTCATGAACGCAGGGCGTGCGTACATAGCCGACTCCCCTATTCGGCTTAATCGTTGTGAAGGGATAATTTGCTATTTCTGCTGCTACCAAGGTTGCAGCGCTGAAGAATGTGGATTTTCCCGTGTTAGGCTTTCCAATTACGCCCAATAATCGCGAATAAGACCTTTGCATGAAAGACACTTCACTGTGAGATACTGTTGCTATGTGTAGTGCTATATTATTTGCGCTTGCAGAACCAAAAATTTTTTGTTACTATCAAGTCAATTTATTAAGTATCAATATGTCATAAAACATAAAAGAAAGCAATACTGAACATATAAACAAGTTATCAATAACTTCAATACGTTCCATGACAAAAAGGGAACATGGCTAAAGTGAATCGAATACACGCATCAAAATTCATGGTATTCGTTGTATGTTCATTATTTATTATTGCTTACTTTGTACCGGTCGGAACCATTTTGGCGGCACAGCCCAATGATGAATGGGTAGCCTATCCCATGCATATTATTCAACTATCTGGCTCTTCAGATCCACCAGGTTATTCCCCAGCCCAAATAAGAGTAGCTTATGGACTGCCATCATCAGGAGGCAATGGAACCACAATCGCAATAATTGACGCTTATAATACGACTACTATATGGAACGATTTAACGGTGTTTTCCACCAATTTTAGCCTGCCACTTCCTACAGCCAGCAACTTTGAAATCTACAACATGTCAACAAACATTGTCACAAACAGCAATTGGACAACGGAAACTTGTCTGGATGTTGAGTGGGCTCACGCCATTGCCCCAGATGCAAAAATACTGCTAGTAGAAGCAGTGAATAACACCAGAAGCAGCCTCCTTTCAGCCATTGACTATGCTACAAGTCAGCTTGGTGTAGTCGCAGTCTCTATGAGTTGGGGAAGCGCTGAAGATTTTTCTATAAAAAATTATGACTCACATTTTAATAAACCAGGGATCATTTTCTTCGCTTCTTCTGGAGACAACGGCTCCGGCTCAAGAGTCAGCTGGCCTGCTTGCTCACCAAATGTTGTTGCTGTTGGAGGAACTACACTTAACCTTAACACCACTGATGGAACAGTAATTTCTGAGACTGCTTGGAACGGAAGCGGCGGCGGAATAAGCACCATTGAAACTATACCTGCCTTTCAAACAAATTATGGTCTCAATAACTCCGACCGTTCTGTTCCTGATGTTTCTTACGATGGAGACCCACAAACAGGTGTTGCAGTGTACTGTAACTCGCAGTGGTATATAATTGGTGGTACAAGCGCGGGGGCACCGCAGTGGGCGGCTATTCACGCTCTCGGACTCTCAGCAACAAACACTAATCTGTATCAGAAAGCAAAATTAGATTATTCTTCTTATTTTAGAGACATCACTAATGGGTCAAATGGACTTTTTAACGCAACCAGTGGGTATGATCTTGTTACAGGATTAGGTAGCCCATTGACATATAATTTTGGCACGTACTTTACGGTTTCTCCAACTTCGGGTCCAGCCAATGGCTCAATTACGCTTAATGGAATAGGGTTCACAGCGAATAGTTCTGTAAACATTTATTACCTGAACCCAATAACTTCTGCTTGGGTTTCAGTTAATAACTTAACAACGACATCCACTCAAAGTTTCACTTACCCCTTTAATGCTCCTGACCTGCTTCAGAACAACACTGCAGGCGACAATCAACCCCGCTTTGACAACATCGTTTTTCGAGCCCAAGATAACAGCACCGGGCATTCATACAACACGACAATTCCGTACACGGAATGGCGAAGAGGCTTAACCCAAGTAGGCAACGCAGCCGCGACAAGATTATACGGCAACAGCACAAACCTGGCTACAACCGCTTTCGTCCAAAATAATCAATCAATAGTTGTTGCTGGTAAATGGTTTAGCCCTGGTACTGCATCTTTGCTCTGGGACGGCACAATATACTTGGGCACAGCGCCAACAGATCAAACTGGATTCTTCAATGCAACCGTGCTAGTGCCAACCACGACTGCAGGGCAGCACATGATTACAATAAACGACGGAGCCTCAAACTTCTGTGTAAACCTAACTCGTTTGCCAACAGTAACCAATGATTACGATGGTTTATGGCATACAACAGACTTTGCAATAAATTTAACTTCAGACTTCAACGTTAACCAAACATATTACAGAATTAATAATGGACCCATCTACAACGTTACTGCTAGCGGGCAACCCGTCATAACTACGGAAGGCAGCAATAACACGCTCGAATACTGGAGCACGTGGAGCGTTTATGGAACAGGCACCATGGAGCTTCCACACGTTATCTTAACAGGAATTCAACTGCAAACAACACCGCCAGCAGGCTCATTGCAAATAAATGGCGGTGCACCATCCACATCCTCAAGCAATGTCACCCTAACCGTAAGCGCAACTGATTCACTATCAGGCATCAGCCAAATAAGATTCAGCAATGATGGCTCATGGGATCAAGCTTCTTGGGAACCATATATAAGCACCGAAACTTGGCAATTAACAAGTGGAGACGGGTTGAAAACAGTTTATTGCCAAATAAAAGACAACGCCGGCTTAATAACAACTCTTAACAGTTCAATAACTCTTAGCACTCCGCAACCTTCGCCAAGCCCATCGCCTTCAGCAACCTCAAGTCCCTCATCCACTCAAAGTCCTTCATCTATCCCCACTCCTTCATCTGCTCCAAGGGAATCACCAACCCCTGAACCTTCGGTAACACCTGCAGTGCCAGAGTTAAGCATTCAAATGATCCTTGTCCTGCTTGCTGTGTCAACCCTTTCGCTTGCGGTTGCATACAAAAGCAAAGCGCCAAAAAAAACCATGCTAACTCGACTACCTTAGTTAAAAAATTTGCGAAAATTGTGTGCTGATATGTTTTTAAGGCTGGGCAATTTAACTTTTCTGATAGGTGTTTCGTTGTGAAAATTGCCGAAGGAATTTATCAAGTTGAAGGAATCAACGGCAACGTATACCTTGTTGAAGATGGAGACAAGTTAATTTTAATTGATACAGGTTTACCTCGAAACCACAAAAAAATAATAAGTTATATTGAAGCTTTAGGTCGCAAACCAACAGATGTCTCCCTAATTGTGTTAACTCATTTTCATATCGACCATGTTGGAAGCGCCAAAAAAATGAAGGAACTCACGAATGCCAAGGTGGCGGTTCATGAATTTGATGCGGATTACGTTGCAGGAAAAAAAGCGCCGCCTAAACCTAAGAATTTGATGTTTAAGGCTCTTAGTTCGATTGTTAAGGCTGAGTCGGTTGAGGTTGATTTGGTGCTGAAAGATAATGATAAAGTGGGCAGGTTGATTGTTATTCATACTCCTGGGCATTCTGAAGGAAGCATTTCATTGTTAGATGCTGAAAGAAAAGTAATATTTGCGGGTGACGCAGTCAGGTTTAGAGACGGAAAAATTGAGGGCCCACCAGAAGGATTCACGTTAGACCCAGAGAAAGCCAAAGAGTCTATTGGGCGAATTTCAACGTTTGATTTCGATATTTTGCTCAGTGGGCATGGTCAACCTTTGATGCCTAATGCTTCACAAAAAGTAAAGGATTTCTATGCTACGTTGAAGTAGTCTTGGTCGTTTTGTTTTCTAAACTCCCATTCTCAGAATAAACGTATTTTTTGCCTCTAAGCGCCGAGAAAACGGCTGCTAAGAAACATAATACTGCAGCAATCACGAAAGCTTGCGTTAGCGCTGTCATGAATGGCGAGGCTATGGCGTTTGGGAAGAAAGTTTGACCTGTCAAAACGTTTAGTGTATTCTGTGGCAGACTTGCAGTTACAGTTGGACCCATAGCTTGAAGTAATGTGCCTATGGGATTGTACCCTAGGAAAGCGGCGAAAAGCGCGCCTGAAGCAGGTGTATGACTGAATGCTGCTGCAATTTGCGCTGGGCAGCCTGTGTTGGCTACCGCAGTTGCAAGTGCAGCTGGCAAAGTTGTGTTCAAGGATATTATGATTATAGCGAAGAATATTGCTTGGCTGATGGTTTGTCCACAATTCTGCAGTGTCGCGCGCAGCCCTGACGCGGCGCCTCTGTGCTCAGCTGGACAAGAATTCATTACTGACGCCATGTTTGGTGACATGAAAATGCCATTGCCTATGCCCATGATTAAGAGTATTATTGCGAAGGGCAAGTACTCAAAGTTAGCAGGCAACAAAGTGAAAGCTAAAAACGCGATGCCTGTAATTATCATGCCAGCCGTCGCCAATACTCTTGCGCCATGCTTATCTGATAACCAACCGCTCAACGGACCAGTAAGGGCTATGCCTATTGACATTGGAATCATGAATATTCCAGCCCAGAACGGTGCTGAGTCGTAACTGAAACCGTGAAGGGGAAGCCATACTCCCTGCAAAAGCACTACAAGCATTATCATTACTCCACCTCTTGATATTGCACTTAGAAAAGTAGCGATGTTTGCTGTGGCGAACATTCGGTTTTTGAAAAGGTCAAGCTTAAACATTGGGTCAGGCACATGGCTTTCAATGAATGGAAACGCTACCAGCAGTGCAGCGCCAGATACAAGTGAAGTCATGACCCAAGGGTTACTCCAGCCCATCGGTGAATTACCGTATGGTATTAACCCATAAGTTATGCCTAGCAAAATCAGGGTTAAGCCTGCACCGAAGGAAATGTTGCCCCAAACATCTAATTTCTGCTTTTTCCTTACAATGTTTTGTTCTTTTAGTTTCCAGTATGACCATATTGTTCCGATGACTCCTACTGGAACGCTGACTAAAAAGACTAAGCGCCAATCAAAAACAGCCAGGATGCCGCCTAAAACTAGGCCAATAAGTGAACCTGCCAAGAAAGCTAACTGGTTTATTCCTAATGCTTTGCCACGTTCGTTTTCTGGGAAAGCGTCAGTTATGATTGCAGCGCTGTTTGAGAAAAGAAATGCTGCTCCAACTCCTTGAACGATGCGGAAGACTATTAGTTCTATGGCTCCAGCATCGCCAACGTTTGGAGTTAGGGAGAGCAGTATTGAGCCGACTGTAAATATGGCAAAGCCTAAGTTGTATAGTTTCACCCTGCCGTAGATGTCTGAAAGCCTGCCGAAGGTTACCAGCAAAGTGGCAGTGACTATGCTGTAGCCGAACATTATCCATAGTAAGTACTGGAAGGATGAGAACGGGTCAATTTGGATGCCTCTGAAAATGGCTGGCATAGCGATTAGCACTATCGTCATGTCGATAGAAGCCATAAGCGTGCCGAGAGTTGTGTTTGAGAGTGCTACCCATTTGTATTGTACCATAATTTTGATCAGACTATCTTTTTCTTTCGGCTAAGTGCTGTGCGGATTATAAAAAGTTTGCTTGGGCGCTTGGAGCTTTCACAACTTTAAGTTGCGCTTTTGTTACCTGAATCCTTTAATTGAACAGCGATGTTCTCAGAGTTCTTGGACTGCAACAGCGCTTGCAATGTTTTATGGCATTTGCTGCATTCGAACATTGAGTTCCCACATGAAGGACAGAACAATTCTTGCTTGAGCATTCGCTCCAAAAGCGTTAACAATTCCGCTTTATTCTGCAAGTCACGAGGACTCTCCTGTTTTAAATCCGGCTCAGCAACTTCTTTTTTAACTTGCATGCTTCCGCTTGATATGATTTCACTGTAAACTTTGGCGATGCTGGCCTTCCCTTCACGTAGCCTTTGCTTGTCATCTTCACTTGCTTTTTCCAGTATTTTTTTACCTCTCTCAAAGGTTCGGGTTGAAACGCCTGCTTTTTTGGCTATGGCCTCAGTTGCTTTAGCCTTAAACTCGGGCGTAGCGTCATCTGGCGCTAACCCTAACTGCAGGTTTCTCCCGTTTTTGCCGCCTTTTGCCTGCCGCTTTTTCGCGAGTGCTTTTTCAATCTCTAACAATGGCGCCGCTAACTCTACGAGCTGAAAATTGTTCAAGTGGCGACGCCTAAGGTTTGTTTCAATTACGAATTTTTTTTCAAGAAGTTTATCTTCAAACTTGCGCACTTCAAAATCTGGCTCAATGCCCAGTTCGGTGCATGCGCGGAACCTGTGGTGTCCGTCTAAAACTTCTAAGTCCTCGTTCACTGTTATTGGGTAGTGTTGACCTTCCGATTGTATGGATGCTTTAAGCTCGACGAATTCTTCATCAGACATTTTCGGCAACAGTTTTTCATATTCAGGATTAAAGCGTAAGCTCATGAGCATCACCGTTGTCTGGTATTTACCTTTTGTATGTTATTATTATTTAAGGTGAAGGGTACAAGCGTTTCTACGTGGCATTCTGCTTAAAGCTGAGCCTTGAAATGTTGGTTCCATAGTGCAATCACATATTCTTTTATTTTTTCTTGAGGTTAATGTATATGCGTATGAAAACCCGCGTAGCTCGTTTGGCGGATCATCAGTTAACCAAAATGCGACCGGATCTCTCTCCTCGCTCCTCCTGAATTACTTTTAGTTTGTCGCATTAGGTTAACGTTGCTGGTTCGCCAAACCATACTTTTCGTTAAATGATAGAAAAGATTGCGCAAATGTCCACTTATTTTTTAAGGTAATTTTATACCTGCTAAGAGAAGAGATGAATCGCTAAACCACAAGTATTATTAACAGCATGCACCTAACTTCTATCAAAATAATAAAATATTAAAAATCTCATCATTGCGAGAAACACTCGCTTTATGTGATTTACATAATCAAATAATAAATAAATCATTAGGAAGTGCATACTTACGGGAGCATCCCAAGCATTTACGATAAAGTACGTTGTGCATGCCAGATTTGAAATTGAAGGCGTGGTAGAAAAACCCGATGTTATAGGCGCAGTTTTCGGTCAAACAGAAGGACTTTTTGGACCTGAACTTGACTTAAGAGAACTACAGAAAACAGGTCGCATCGGAAGAATCGAAATCGACTTACACTCAAAAAATGACCGAACCAACGGATCAATAACCATTCCGACCAGTTTAGATAGGGTTTCAACGGCGCTAATTGCCGCAAGCATAGAAAGCATTAACCGTGTCGGTCCATGCTCGGCTAAAGTTAGCTTGGAAAAAATCGAAGACATTCGTGAAGCACGAAGAAAAATAATCATTGACCGCGCAAAAGAAATTCTGCACAAATGGACTATTGAGTTACTGCCAAGTGTAGATGAGGTTTACAAAGAAATTTCTGACACCA
This sequence comes from Bathyarchaeia archaeon, assembly GCA_050012335.1. Lineage (GTDB taxonomy): Archaea > Thermoproteota > Bathyarchaeia > Bathyarchaeales > Bathycorpusculaceae > Bathycorpusculum. The sequence continues at coordinate 2,454 of JBEKHJ010000040.1, read as the reverse complement.
TGAAAATCGGCAAAGTAGAAAAGTACGGTCCAGAAGATTTGCCTGCTGGTCCAGGTTTAGAAAGCGCTAAAGAAATCATTGTTGTTGAAGGACGCGCTGATATAATTAATTTGATGCGTTGCGGAATCTTTAACACTGTTGCCCTTGAAGGCGCCAAAGTTCCTGAGTCAATAAAGAAGTTGACTAAAGAAAAAACAGCCACTGCATTGCTAGATGGTGACCGAGGCGGCGACTTGATATTAAAAGAGTTATTGCAGGTTACGAATGTCAAGTATGTTGGTCGCGCTCCAAGAGGCAAAGAAATCGAGGAGTGCAACTGCAAAGAAATCACTGAAGCTCTAGAAGCTAAGGTTCCAATGACAGAAGTTTCAGAGGTTTCTAAACCTAAAAAGCCTGAGCGTATCAAGGTTGAGGTCCCAGAAACCATAAGCCAAGCTGCAAAAGCATTACTGGGCACACTTGAAGCAGTTTTACTCAACGATAAACTTGAGTTGATTGAGCGTTTGCCAGTAAGCCAGCTAGCAGAAAAGCTTCAGCAAGTAAGCGGCGTTGACACAGTAGTTTTTGACGGCATCATTACACAGAGAATCGTTGATATTGCCGGCGAGAAAAACATCAGGCGGATAGTTGCTTCCCGAGTTTCAGAAGCCGTAAAGCCAGCGTTAAACGTTGAATTGGTAACTTTCCAAGACGCAATTCCTCAAGCCTAAATATAATCCATTAAGCTTCTGATTTCTTCACTTTCTTTCATTTCCCTTTTAATCAGTTCTTCTTCGGTTACATCAAAAAATCCAAGTATCCTAGCTGCAGCAGGGACTACTTGATTGGTTACATAGTAGTCAACGTCTACTTCATCATACTTGGCGAAAACGTAAGGTTTCACGCGATTGTAAAATCGTCCTTTGCCTGCTAGTATGACGAAGCCTACTTTGTCGCCGCCTGTTAAACGCCACCCCTTTTCCTTAAGCATTTTTGCCGCTTCCACATGCGGAGCTTTAACAGCGTATTCTTCTGGCGGTTTAGTCAGTGTTTTCCAAATTATTAGGTCACGGAACGGAACTTTCCTTTGCTTTAGCGCCGCTATTACGGTATGTACGTAGTCAATTGCATTCTTAGGCGACTGCTCCTTAAGAATTATTTCAAGAACGTGCTTTTGCACTTTTTTAGCTACTTCCGCCCAATCGCCCCGAATTACCTCTAACCCGACAATGTCTAAACTCCCATCGAACCTTAAGCCTGCATACCTTTTTTTGGCTTCAGTGAAGAAAATGCGCTTGTAAACCTCGCTAACTTCGACTTCTAAGCCTAAATCCTCATTAATCTCGGTTTGAAGTTCAAGGATTTTCTCTTTGTCATTTGTTAAGAAAAGGCTGTCAGTGTCACCATAAATAATCGTTAAACCTTTCTCTTCAGCTAAATGGGTGGCGCTTAAAATGGCGTGTCTACCCCAAGCTGAAGCTGCTTCAGCTACTGGTTTAATGTACCATCTTGCGCCAATCCAGCCAGCATAGCCATAGGCAGCGTTTGTTATGATTTTTACAGCTTTTTGCCTCGCATCCAAGATGCTGTATTCAACTGTGTTGGGGCTTAAAGTCTTCATTTGCGCCCGTATTTTGTTTCTTACGTCTATTAGGAACGTTAATGCTTCCTTGTAGAATCCGGGTGGTGCTTTGCGGAATCGGTGCTTTACTTCTGGCGCTTCGTAAACTCCACTTGGCGGTTCAGGCGTCTCTGGTGCAACGTATGTGTCAGGCGATAAATTGTATCTTATCATTATGTTAGGGTACATTGATTTGAAATCCAAAACCGCTATGTTATCATGCAATCCGGGTTTTGGTTTAAGCACTAACCCTCCGGTGTAAGGCTGATAGGGCTGTTCTATTCGTTTGGGGATTAGTTCGCCGATTTTTCGTGTTTGCTTAATTAGAAACCATTCAACCCTAAAGCCTACCGCCGCGGTCATAACGTGGTCTAATGGTAGGCTTACTAGGCTTGATAGTTGCATTGCGAAATCCAACAGCAACATTGCGGAGCCTTGGACTTTGCGAGCGTTGTTTAGGCTGAATTGTATAAGCGCTTCTCTTTTCTGCGGTTCGTCCCAGTAATCGGCAAATTCAACATCTTCAACTTCATTTCCTGATTCGTTTTTCATTACGCCTAAGTAGTAGGCTAAGTTGGAAAGGGTCTTAACCTTCACCTCTGGAAAAACATCCATAAAATCAGCAAGATCAACATTTGCCATGCCCGTAAATGAAATGTGACCATAAACGCTGGTATGTGGTTCATTTCTTGCGCGGTCAACATCAAATGTTCTTTCAAGCCTATGACTTCTTTTTATTAGGTAATCCCAATCTTGAGCGTTAGCGCCAAAACTAACGATGATATCAGGATCAAACTGGCGAACATAGGCAACAAACTGTTGAATAACAGGCTTATCATTTTTTTCGTTGCCTG
>JBEKHJ010000039.1:0-14736 GCA_050012335.1 Bathyarchaeia archaeon | reverse complement strand
CAGAATTCGCCCGTTGTCGAGGCTATAGTGCTGGCTGGCGGTCACGTTCGCTCTATTAACGTGGTAGGTTCAACCTTGGAAGATACATATCTAAAACTTGTGAGGAAATAAATATGAGACTATCTAAAGCGTGGATTATAGCAGCTAGGGACTTCAAGATATTCAGGCGTCAAAAAAACGTTTGGTATTCAATCATCGTTTTTCCTGTTATCATCTCGATTATTTTTCCAGTGGTGCTGGAGTATGCAGGAAGAAAGGCTGGTGGGATCCCAGCGGCGCAACTTCCGACGCTGCTCAACTCGTTTTCCTTCTTTTTGGTTATAGGAGCAGCGTTCGTTCCCTTAGGGATTGCTTCTTACAGCATAGTTGGAGAGAAAGTTGAGAAGAGTCTGGAACCGCTTTTGGCTACGCCCCTCACTGATGGAGAGATTTTGCTTGGAAAAAGCATTTCCGCAATCGTGCCAACTTTAGTAGCAATGTATGCGGCTGCAGCAGTCTTCATGGTAGGCATGGACGAAGTGGCTTTCAGTAAGCTTGGCTATTATTATTTTCCAAACTGGACTATCGCCACTTTACTCCTGATTCTCATGCCGGTCGCCGTTGTTTTGAGTGTTGAGTTCAGTGTGATTGTTTCATCGAGAGTTAATGATGTGCGTAGCGCCAGCAGTTTTGGGATACTAATGTTCTTTCCCTTTTTAGCCATTTATCTCGCGAGTGAGATAGGCATAATAACTCTCGATGTAAACAACCTTCTCATAATCTCAGGTATCCTCTTAGCGGTTGACGTGATTCTGTTCTTTGTCAGTACAGCCACTTTCCGCAGAGAGGAAATACTAACAAAATGGAAGTAATCGCTTTCAGAATCCTAAAAGGGGTCTACTATTAGCTTGTTCTTTCCGCTATCAAAAAGCAAGAGTAACGGGAAGGGTAGTCAATTTAGCTGGTGAATTCCTCAAGCAAAATTGGGCTTAGATAGAGAAAGAGTGCAATTCAAAAAGAAAGCAACCCTTTTTTCATTCAACTACACAGGATTCTGGCAACTTTCTGCAGAGACCCAAATGGTTTTCCAATGTATAGATATAAAACTGACCTCATGCTATAAGCTTTTATACGTATGTTGACGAGATGTTAAAATAATATACATCGCTTGCCGTGAGGATAAAGGCTAAATGCCCTACATTAAAAAAATCGAGTTAAAAGGCTTTAAGTCTTTTGGGCCACAGACAGTCAAAGTAGTTTTAGATAAGGGCTTTACAGCCATAACAGGCCCCAACGGAAGCGGGAAAACCAACATTATGGATGCGGTGCTTTTCTCGCTTGGGGAATTAAGCTCAAGAAGGCTCCGTGCTGAAAACGCTGCTAAACTAATCTTTTACGGCTCAGAAAAAGCAGGGCAAGAAAAAGTCAAAATGGCGAAGGTTGTCATTCAATTTGATAATTCGGATGGCACAATGCCCGTTGACACGACCACTGTTACGATTTCACGTGAAGTTTACCGAAACGGTCAAAGCGTTTACCGATTAAACGGCAGAAGAATGTCACGAGGGCATATTATAGAAACTCTCTCTATGGCTTCAATAAGCAGTGTTAGCCAGAACATTATCCCTCAAGGCACCATAACTCGGTTAACAGAAATTACCCCGCTTGAACGCAGAAAAATCATCGAAGACCTCGTTGGAATAGCCCAGTATGACGCTGAGAAGGCTGACGCAGAAGAAAAACTGCGAGCCGCTGACATTTCAATCCGCACAGCCATGGGTAGAATAGATGAAGTGCAAAAGCGCTTAGATGATTTGGAACGTGAACGCAACCAACTTTTACGCTATAATTTCATCCAGAGTGAAACTAAAAAGTTCCAAGCAATCAAAATCTCAAACGATATAACGCAATTAAACGCTAAAATAAATGAAACGACTAGCCAAACTGAAAAAGTGAAAGCCAGAGTTGACAAATTAAAAGAGAAGCGAGACTTGCGCAGATCCAAACGGCATGAAATTGAAGCCGACTGGCGAAAACTCAGCGGCGAAAACCTTGAAGAAGGCGGATCACAAGTCCTTAAGGTTCAAATAACGATTGGCGAGTTAAGATCTAAACTCACAGAATTATCAACAAAAATCAGTTCTGGGCAAGCTAGCCTAGAAAGCTTAAAGCGCATAAGAGAAAACAACCTTGCCCAGCAGGAAAATATAAGAAACGAGATACGGGAAAACCGGTTAAAAATCCGAGTTTTTCGCAGTGAACATGAAAAAATCAAAAACCAAACAACACAAAAAGAGTTGGACCATGACGCGCTGGCAAAAGAAACCACGCAGCTTTGGGAAGGACTTGGCGATAACAACCAGCAAATACGAGCAATGGAAGCCCAAATCGAAAAACACATTAAACGACTCGCATATTTACGCTCAGAATATACAAAAGACAAAGCAGCACTTCGACTCTGCAATGGAGGAATCAAAAACCTAAACGTACGAAAAGAAAAATTCCTTGCAAGCCTAGTCGAAATCGAAAAGTCACTGTCTGAGCTAGAGCAGGTTCAAAAGGACCAGAAAAATCAACATAAAAATCTTGAACTCACAATCGAACGCAAAAAAGCCCAAAAAGAAGCAGTTGAAAAAGAAATCACAGAAGCGGAAAGAATAGCCAGTTCAGCTAAAGAAGCCGTAATAGAATTCGCTACTCAAAGAGACCTTGCCGCAACCATAGCTACTGAAGAAAAAGCCCTAAGAAGCATAGAGGAAATGGGTAATGTCGGCGCAATAGCTGGAATCCAAGGTAGACTACGCAACCTAATAAAAATAGACAAAAACTACAAGAAAGCTATTGAAGCAGCGGCAACAGGTTGGCTTGACGCTTTAGTTGTAGCGGACATCGATTCAGCCTTCATGTGTACTGAAACGCTTAGGCGCATGAAACTGGGCAGAGTCAAAATTATTCCATTGCAGGGAGCAATCAACCTTAAAAATAAGGAAACACCCAGCCGAGACGGAGTAGTAGGTGCCCTCTCTAACTTCATGAAGTATGAAAGTGCTTATGAGTTGGCGGTGAACTATGTTTTCGGAGATACAAGAGTAGTCTCAAACGATAAAACAGCCTTTGCCCTTTCAAACGAAGGTTACCGCGCGGTCACAGTTAATGGTGACTTGTATGAGCCTGGCGCTTTTGAAAGCGGCTATTACCGTGCGCCAATAGATTTCTCAACGATTATTCCAAGCGAAGGTGCACTAAACAGTTTAGATGAAGCAGTGAAAGCTCTACAGCAGCACCTTACTCAAAGAGGAACTGACATTTCAGGTATAGAAGAAGAAATTGAGCGAAGCAAAATTGAAATCACCCGGCTCTCAGAATCCATTGCCACTTTAGACAGGGAAATAGTGAGAATTAAACGAAGCGTTAAAAGAACACAATTTAACATTCGGCACACGAAAAAATACGGCGGCAAACTCGAGCGCGAAGCTGCAGCTTACAAAGGCCGCATGAGCATGTACATGAATGAGAGAAACTCTATCCAGAAAGCGCTCCAAAAACTCCACATAGACATAGCCACTTTAAGATTAAAAACTGACGTGGCACACATCCAAGAACTTGAGGTTCAACGCGAAAAACTCGCGGAAGAAATAAACACACTACGCCAAAACTCAGGCTCCACGCAAACGGAAATTTCAACCTACCAATCACAATTCGACAAAGTACTGAGGAACGGATACAAAAATATTAAGATTCAGATTTCTAAGGTTGAGCAGCAGCAAAGAAAACTCGACAAAGAGGTTGCCGAGGCACTTCAGGAGCGCGAATTAATCAAGAAAGAACTAGATGAGCAAGATAAAAGCCGTGTTGAACTCTCAAAGGCGGTTTTTTCTGCCCGTGAAGAATCCAAAAAGTTCACTTCCCAGATAGATGCTATTGACGCTGAGTTACGGTTGCTTGATTCAGAGTATGAGCAGGCAGAAATGCTTCTGAACCAGCTTCAGCTTAGCATGGAAACTAGTCAACTGCGTCTTCAGCAGCTTCAAGGTCAACTTCGCCAGCTTGGTTATGAACAGCCTTTAGAAGCTAATCAGAAGCAGGTTGAGGAAGCAGAAACAACCATTCGCATGATGCAGTTTGAACTGGAGAGAATAGGCGCTATAAACCAGCTTGCACTTTCACATTACTCAGAGCAAAGCTCAAGGTACAGAGAATTATCCGTACGCTTAAACGAGTTGGAAAGAGAAAAACAAGCCATCGTACAGTTTATGGATGAAATTGAAGCTAAAAAACGCAAGGTTTTCATGACCGCTTTCGAAAAAATCAACACCAGCCTGAAGGTTTACTTTTCCAAACTCACCGGCGGAGGAGAAGCCACGTTAAAACTTGAAAACCCTGATGACCCCTTCACTGGCGGCATAGACATGGTTGTGCAGTTCCCAAATAAGCCATCAATTATTGTAAGTGGGGCAAGCGGTGGTGAACGCTCCGTTTCAGCAGTCAGCTTCATATTCTCGCTAAAAGAGTTTACGCCTGCGTCATTCTACATTCTCGACGAGGTTGACGCACACTTAGACGCCTTCCACACCGCAAAACTTGCAGAAGTACTGCTTGAAGAAGCTGGAAAAATCCAGTTCATAGTCATCACCTTGAAGCCTGAAATGGTTAACAAAGCACAGAAAGTCTACGGAGTCTACGAACTCAACGGAGTTTCCAACGTAGTGACTGCAAAATTCCCAGCGGAGGCACCAAGCTAAATGTCAACAGCAGCACCAATCAGAAGACCGTTTTACCTGAGACCTCCGTGGAATATTCTGTTCGAAATTAGCAAACTTGAGAAGCTTACTCCGTGGAACGTTAACATAGCTTACCTGCTTCGGTCGTTTCTTACTGAAATGGAGAGAACCGACAAGGTTGATTTCCGAGCTTCAGGCGTCGCGTTGGATTCTTCAGCTTTGATTTACTTGATGAAGTCTAAACTGTTGCTTACTTTGCAAGAGCCGCCTGCCCCACCTAAGGGTCCGCAGGATTATGTTCCACCGCCTTTGTTTTTGCCGTTGAGGCACGAGTTAACTTCTACGACAATTCAGCATTTGCTTGAGGTATTGGATGATGTGTTGAAGGGTGAAAAACTGCTTCATCTTGACCATGCAATTGAGCAGCATCCTGTTCTTCCATCGGTTTCAGATTTGATACCGCAGTTTGACAAGTATCTTGCTGAACTTAAGTTGCAGATTGATAAGTTGTACGCTATTTTATGCGAAAAAGTGAAGGGCGCAGGAATAATCGATTTTTCAACCCTGTCGAAAGGTGCAACTAGAATCGAAGCCCTAAGAATGTTTATTTACCTCTTGTTTTTAGCGCAGGATGACTTAGTAAGTTTATGGCAGAATGAAGAAACAGAAGAATTATACATTGCCGTGGGGAAACTGAACGTTGGAAAAGCCGAAAAACCAAACAGTTGATTCAAATCAAGATGTAGAGCAAGCTCAGGATGCCGAGCGGAAAGCTCATTACTTGGCACTGTTAGAGGCTGCGCTGTACGTGGCTGGTCGCCCATTAGACATCAACGAGTTATGCCAAGTTATAGGCAGCCGCTCGAAAAAGAAAGTGCAGAAGTACGCTGACACGCTCGTGCAAGAATACGCTTCTAGGAACACGGCGCTTGAAATCTTAGCGTTAAAAGATGAACGTTACGTTTTGCAGGTAAAAGCAGAATTCACGCCCTTGATTAAAAAACTTGTGAACAGACCTCTGCTGTCTTCTGGACCGTTAAAAACGCTCTCTTACATTGCTTACCGGCAGCCTGTTTCGCAGAAACGCGTGATTGATGTCAGGGGACAACACGCGTATGGTCATGTGAAGTCGCTGAAGGATATGGGGCTAATTACTGCTGAAAGAAGCGGGCGTACGATGGCTTTAAGGACCACTGATTATTTTGCGGATTATTTCGGATTAACACATGACACGTCAGCGATGAAGAGAGACTTAAAGAAGATTTTCGGCGAAGCATTAAAGGACGATGAACAAACTTAAAACGGATACGTTTATATGGAAATTAACTGTTTTAGTGACTACTCGAATTAGATATCGAAAAAGGGAAATGTAGAATATGCCTTGGCATAGCAGTTTACGCAAAAGAAAACTCACAGGCGGCAAAAAAAGAGCTTACAGAGCAAAGAAAAAATACGAGCAAGGCGGATATCCTGCTGAAACAATCCTTGGTGAACCCAAAAGGAAAACTTCCAGAGGCTTAGGCGGCAACACAAAAGTCAGAGCCTTAAGCGACAAGTACGCTTCAGTAACCGACCCTAAAACAGGCAAAACACAAAAAACCGAAATCACCCGCGTGGTCAGAAACGCTGCTAACGTTGACTACAACCGAAGAGGCGTAATAACTAAAGGCGCCGAAATAGAAACCGCACTGGGACTTGCAAAAGTTACTAGTCGACCAGGCAACGACGGCATAATCAACGGTGTCTTAATCACGGGCAAAGAAAAAAGTTAAACTTACTGCGTTTTTGCAGGCATACTTTTAATCTTCACTAACTGTTTTGCTATCTTTTGTATTAGCTTTTCTTTTGCTTCTTTCTTTTCAACAAGCAACATTCCAGTCTTAGCCCAAGGCATTTTGGGAAAATGAGCTTCAAGGTTAACTTCGTTCTTTAAGCCCAATCGGTCAACTGCTTCTTTGACTTCTAGGATTTTTGGGGATTGCACCGCCAAATTTTTTGGGACTCGGCGTCCTTCTTTTCTGGTTTTATAGAAGTCGAAGTAGATTGGCCAAATTATTGCTTTATCGAGTTTTCTCATGTTGATTCACCATTTATTGCTTATTTGTGAGCGTAATAAGCGACTAATTTCTCGTCAGCTTCGTTTATGCGGACGAAGCCGAAGCGTTCAAACTGTATTACGGCGTCTGGCTTTAACTTTTTGCAGGCACTCTCAGCAAACCCTTCAGTCACTGATGCATCAGGCATAACAACTTGGCATGGAAACTCTGAGCCTTTCGGTATCCACTGGATAAGCTGGGCTTTAATTTTTCTGACATCTTCATATGACTCACTGACAAACGTTGCTTCTATTGAAGTAATAGTTGTGGTATCCGTTACAAGTAGTATACGATGTATATCATCAATTCTAACATTGAAAAGCTCCATAAGTCTAACTGTCGCTTCAGGGACTGATTTTACAGCGTCGCTTCTTGCAATCCAGAAATCGACGCTTTTTTCTTCCCCCATAGGTGACACTGTATATTCTCTAAATCCTCTTTCAGGCTTATCGGGGTGTAATGGCAACTTAGCTTGGAAAATTTTTGGGACACCCTTAACTTTAAGCGCAACAGAGTCTGGTACGAAGAAGTACCTGTTGCTTGTGGCGTCGAGGATTTTGCGGTTGTACGAAAACAGGTTTTCCCAGCTTAAGGTAACATCATTTGATTTTGTTCCCACATCGATTATCATTTTCTTGATGGCTTCAGGGGTGATTCCCCGTTTTCTAAGTGCGGCAAAAGTGCCTAAGCGTGGGTCGTCAAAGCCTGTGTATGCGCCTTCTTTTATGCCCTGAACAATCTTTGATTTGCTTAGGAAAGCGCCTGTAATTTTTAGTCTGCCGTAGTGTATGGCTTCGGGGTATTTCCAGCCTAAATGCTCATACATGTACTTCTGGCGAACCATGTTCGTGTAGTGCTCTTTCCCTCGGATGATGTGTGTCATGCCCATCAAATGGTCGTCCAAGCCAGCGGCTAAATTGTAGAGGGGCCAAACGATGTATTTGCTTCCAACCCGCGGATGCGGATACTTCTTAGTATCAATCACGCGCAAGGCTGGCCAGTCTCTGACCGCTGGGTTCGGATGCTCCAAATCAGTTTTCACACGAACCACAGCTTGACCTTCAGAGTAACCGCCGCTGAGCATGCGTTTCCAGCGTTCCAAGTTCTCGGCTGCTGACAAGATTCGGCAAGGGCAGGGCTCTTTGGCTAAGGTTTTTTTTCTAAACTCTTCAGGCGGGCACTCGCAAATATACGCGTTGCCATCCCGTATCAGCCGCTCCGTGTACTCATAGTAAATGGGCAACCTGTCGCTTTGGATATATTCCTCGTCAACTTTGCAGCCGAGCCACTTCAAATCCTGCCTGATACTATCATAAAATATTAGGGACGGCCTTTTCAATTTAGGGTCTGTGTCTTCAAAGCGGAGAATGAATTTGCCGTTGTACATGCGTGCGTACTCGTGGCTTAGTATGATGGCTCTTGCTGAACCCAAATGCAGAACGCAGTCAGGGTTCGGAGAAAAACGCGTCACTATCTGAGGATATTTATCCGCGTTTGGCAAGGGTGGGAGCCGTTTTTCTTCTGCTTTCTCTTTTTTCTGGGTTTCAGGCCAATTTTTTTCGACAATTGCTTTCTGCTCTGCAATGGAAAGAGTGTTAACTTCATTTACGACTTGGTTGATTAGGCTTGAGAGCTCTTTTACTTTTGTTCGCAGGTCCTGTCTTTCACCAAGAATTTTGCCTACAATCGCGCCTGCTTGAGCCTTGCCATCATGCGAAACCGCGTTTAACAAGACGGCTTTTCGAATAAGCTCTCTAAGTTCAGTGTCATTTTCAAGTGCCAATATTTTTACGCTCACTGAAATGTTACTTGTTTCGTTTTATCAAGAATTCGGCGAACGCTTTTAATTTTTCCTTAGCCTCAGGCGTCGGCAAAAGCTTTTCAGCTTCACTCCAGCTTTCCTCAACAATCCGCGCTGCTGTACGCTTAACATGTTCTATGGCATTGTATTTCTGCATTAAGGATATTGCTTCGTCCCGTAAGGCTTGGTCGGAAGTGTGCATGTTGAGAATTTCAATAAGCCGCTTCCTATCAGCGCTATTCGCCTTTTTCAGCGTGTAAATAACCATTAAGGTTCTTTTGCCCTCAGTAATATCCTGTCCAACGCCGCCTTTCTTTTTGGCAAACTCTAAACCAGTTAAATCTAAAACGTCGTCCTGCATTTGGAACGCGACGCCTATGCTTTCGGCGAAACGCCCCAGCTTTTCAACCAGTGGCTTGTTGGCGCCTGCTAGCACCGCCGCCATTTTTGCCGCCATGCGTGCCAGAGTGCCTGTTTTGTAAGCACACATCTGCAAGTAATCCTCCTCGTCTAATGCGTCCGCGTTAGCTATGCCCCTGTGCCATGCAATGTCCATGGCTTGCCCCATGCTAAGGTTAATCATTTCTTGCACGTAAACCTCGTAAACGTCCCGTTGCATTTCAGGGGTAAGTTTTGATTTTTGCGCCATCAACGGCAGAAGCGGCAGGTAATACATGGCGTTTCCAGCGTTAACAGCGATGTCCGTTTTGAAAATTTTGTATGTGCAAGGTTTGCCTCGCCGCAATTCCGAGGAATCTTCAATATCGTCAATAACAAGCGTGCCGTTATGGATGACTTCGGGGATAATGGAGAAATCTAAACAGTAATCCGATTCTTTACCTAATGCTTCGCAGATCAGCAAAAAGAGGGCTGGACGCCACCTTTTTCCGCCCCTATCCAGCATGTCCCAGATGGGCTCTGCAATGGCTTTGTTTAGGGGTTCCAAGTTGTAACTGTACATTGGCGGATTAACCTTGAAAAGAACAGAGTCTTTGCTAAATTTCCTTGGAATGTACTTTTCAATAGCCTTGTCGATTAAGGGTGCTTTTTCTTCCAGAAACTTTTCAATATCCACGTTAGCGTGCTCCTCTCTGCGCATACTTCTTTATGTTGAAGCCTCTCATGTTTAGCCACTCTGCAGTTTTTCCACTTATGACTACGGGCACTTTAGCTAAGGATTCTAGGTTTTTGGCGCCCACAAGAAACATGGCATTACGTAATTCGTCGATTAAACAAGAAAGCAATTCCTCAGTTTCCTTTGTCCCTTTAACTGCAGTTTCAAGCATAGGCTGAGAGATGCTGGCTAAGCTTGCGTTTAACGCTGAAGACTTAGCTATATCTAAGCCGCTTCGTACTCCGCCAGAAGCAATCACTGGAATCTTCACGCTCTGCGTCGTTTCAATCAGGCTTATGGCTGTAGGGATACCCCAATCCCAAAAAATTTCACCCATATTATTTTGGTTTATTGAACGGTAATATTCAACCGCTGCAAAACTTGTTCCGCCTACACCGCCGACATCTATGGCTTTTACGCCTGCAGCCTCAAGCGCCTTCGCATCTTCCGCTGAAATGCCGCAACCTGTCTCCTTAACAATCACAGGCTTGTCAAGTTCACCTGCAATTTCACCGATTTTAGCTAATACGCCTTTGAAGTTGGTTTGCCCTTCAGGCTGAACCGCTTCCTGCAACGCATTCAAGTGCACCGCCACAGCATCGGCATCTATCATTTCAACGACTTTTTTGACTTCTTTTAAGCCGTATCCGTGAACAAGTTGTACTCCGCCGATGTTGGCGATTAAGAAGGCAGTTGGCGCTTTTTTGCGTGCTACCGCATAGGTTTTTTCGAGTTTTTGGTCTTCGATGGCTGCTCTTTGGCTTCCTACACCCATGCCCAAATGCAATTTTTCTACAGCTTCTGCAATTGAAGCGTTAATTTGGGTTGCTTCTTCTGTTCCGCCTGTCATGGCACCAACAATTAATGGCGCAGAGAATTTTTTACCCAAGAAAAATGTGGATAAACTTATTTTTTGCCTGTCAACTTCTGGCAGGGCTCTGTGAATCAGTTGGATGTCTTCGAAGCCTGCAGTGGCTTTTCTAGCTTGGGCTTTTTGTTCTAAGCAAATTCTTATGTGTTCTGCTTTGCGTTTTTCGGTTTTTTCAGCCATCTTACGCCTTCTCGATTTCAGTGCCTAATACACTTTGGTCTGTTAGTGCTCTGTAAATAGATAACGCTTTCGTGGCACCTGTAACTGTAACGGGGATTCCCTGCTCTATAGCGGGGATAAGCTCGGCGATTTTGCCCGCCATGCCGCCTGTAACATCTGCGCCTGCTGCCTTGCCGAGTTTAGGCTGAATCTGCTTTAACTCTGCCAGCGTTAAGTGCTTGTATTGCTTAGCGTTCGGGTTAGTTTTCGGGTCAGCATCAAACAAGCCGTCCGTATCAACGCCTAACACGATTTTTGAAGCCTTGTACTTGATTGCTAAGTAAGCAACCAACTGGTCGCCTGAAAGGATTGTGAAGCCTAATTTGTCATCTAAAACCGCATCTCCATAAAGAACAGGCGTAAACACCATTTTCGCCATTGCTTTGAGGACGGTTTCGTCAAAAAATTTAACCTTGCCATTCTCAGTTATGAAGCAGGAAGATGGCGCGATGCTTACGGCTGGAACTTCATGCCAAATAAGCGCATCCATAACTAAACCATTCAGCACAGTCATGACGTGATGGGTTTCGGCGAATCCAAGTTTTTGTGTTGGATCTTCTTTGTAGCCGCCTTTTATACCGTACTTAAGCGCGGTCGGGTGACCAAAGCTGCCGCCACCATGCACAATTATCAAGTTATCAAGATCCGCCCGCTTGATTTCCTCCGCTAAGCGGTTTATCACTTCTGTTTTCGCGGCCAATTCTCCTGTTTTGTCGGTGATGGCTGAGCCGCCGATTTTCAAGATTACTGGTTTCGCCTCGTTCAACTTCCTTGCACCTTCACCTTTGATATTATGGCGCTTATTGAAAAGCATTACCGAGAACAACACAAAAGCCCTCTCTTGAGGTAGATAAAAATTGGCTAACCCGATTAAAGTTGATTTCTGATTTGTTGCATTAGACTTAAAAAAACAGTAATTTTTGCTTGTTTCAGATATTTACGTGGTAACTGAAATTATACTTCTTCCAAGATTTTTGTGAACTGTGTTTTCAGGTTGGGCAAAATATTCACAGCCATATTCCACATGGCATTAGGGTCTGAACTGAAGTATTCGTGTGTTAGCTCTGTTCTCAGGTCACTTAACATTTTGTATGGTATATGGTAATAATAGAATTTTGATTTGATGCTTGAGTGTTTCGCCAAAACCCTTGTAGCTTCGCCGATGTTTCGGAGGTTGGCATCCACTCCGTCTATTCTTAGTCGGTCTTTGAGAAATGTTTCGCGAGTCAGCCCTTTAGTGTATGTTTCTATTTTTTCGATGCTTTCAATAATTTCAGTTAGATAAAGACGAGGGCTTCTTTCGACATGGTCTCTTTTCATACAGATATAGCTTCCTTCAGCACCTCGTCCTTTATGTGCTTGTTAAGGAACTCCTTTGAAACAATATCCACCTTCATATGCAGTTTTCTTCTGAGGTAGTTCCTCAAGCCTAGAATTGTAAAGTAATCATAATCTGTGGTTGAGTAAGTTACCAACAGGTCTATGTCGCTTTTTTCAGTTGCTTGCTTTCTTACATAAGAGCCGAATATATCTAGGGTTTCTACTTTGAAGCGTTTCTTGAGCGTCGGCTTGAGCGTTTCCAGCTCTGCTTTTATTTCTTCAAGCGTTTTCATTTGGATTTCAAATATGTTTGATGTTATTTAAAAGGATTTGACGTGCTAACGCCGCCAAAAACCTTTCGGAAAATGCTAATTCTATAATATGCTGATGGTATCGTTTTCAATGTAAACTTTGTCGCCTGTTTTGATCTTTGAGATGTCAACTTTGTCAACGCAGGGGATTTCGCTTATTATGGCACCGACAGCAACAACAGTTTCACATTCCTTGTTAATCATGCCTGCTGGAGCAGTGCCGCTCTTCTTCATTCTATAAAGGGTATAGGAGCCTACGGTTGAGCCTTTGCCAGTTGGGAACACAAGAATTTTGCCTTTGACGCTTTGCCCTTGTAACTCATGACCTTTTTCGATTACATCGCCCGTGTTCGGGTCTACGCCGCCGTAAAATGATATGGGCTGAGTTGTGACGAGTGCTTCGCCTTCGCCTTTCCCTTTAGAGATTAATCTGCCCTTTAACTGCTCCATTTTCCAGTCACCGCTGCCTCAACACATTCTTCCATGCTGCCCATTTTGGTTTTCATGTTGTTCTGCCTTGAATAGAAGCAGCCTTTCGCCGAGGTTGTTGCCAACGACTTAAACCTGCCCTTCAACGGCGCAACTGCCATGCATGTGTCGCAGGCAAACTTGGCGCCAGCCGCTTCGATGATTTCGGTGTAGCCGCGTTTGTCGGCTAGTTGTTTGGCTGTTCTTGAAGTGGCAACCCAAAACTCCGTGCCCTCAGCCACCTTCTTGCCTTCAAGTAACTCGGCTACTTTGGCGATTTCCTTAATTGAACAATGCGGACAACCAACGCACACCAGTTCAATGTCTGTTACTTCATCGTTGATGTTGTCGTAAGCGTTTTTGATGTCGCCTTGTTCGATTGTAACAGTTTCTTTTGGTTGAGGCTGCTGCTCTGCCGCGGGCGTTATGCCTTTAATGTAGAAAAGCGGTTTCGCGCCATAAGTCACAACGGAAGCGCAGAACGATTTGAGCTCATCTAAGTCAGCCGTTTTTATGCCTGTTATGTAGGAGATTTTGTTTTCAGCCTTCTTGCCAATCGCGTAGCCCAGTGCGCCCCAATCCGAGAGCTTAGTTAATTCAGCGTTCACCTGCACGTGAACCTCGGGCACTCTGTTCTCATCCAAATGCAATCCGTAACATGGTGTTTTGCCCACGAATGCTGCTGCCAGTGCAGATGGTCCGCCTTCACGGTTTGTTTTTGCGCCAAGCACTGAGTTTGCGAAAGTGACCGCTGAGCTTTCGGACCATGCGATGTGTTCGCCGTAAAGCGGCAAATTACCTATCAAGTAGGGTGTGCATGTGCAGCTGATGAGTATGCCCATTCGTTTGAAAGCGTCTATTACGAGGTTTTGTTTTTCAGCGAATTCTGGGCTGATGCCTAGTTGCTGCCAGTTTTCCAAGTCCATTCCTGCAGGGTTCAGGGTGGTGAGTACTTTGACTTTGCCGTCTTTTGCCAACTCGTTTAGGAATTCTAAGCCTGCGTCGCCTAGGTTGTGGTAGGATACGCCTGCCACTTGGACGCTGCCCACTTTGATTAGGCTTTTTGCGTCGTAAATATCGCCGAGGGCGACGAGAATTTCCATGCTTTTGCGTACAGCATAGCCTTCAGCCCCATCAAGCATTCGTTGCTCTTTCTCTGTCAGAAACATGCTAATCACAAGAACTTGGTCAGCTCAACTTTTCGATATTGTTCTTTCGTGAAGCTTTTATCTGTTTTTCCAAAGGGGATTGTAGCGTCTAACCCCATCTTGCAAGTGGTTGCCTTTTTGCCTTCAGTCAAATCTCCCGATGGATCCAAAGACGACCCAGGCTGGTTTGGCAAGATTACGACATTTTTGTCTGCTTGGAATCTGGTAGCGATAGCCCATTCGACATCATGAGGATTATAGATGTCTATGTCGTCGTCTACTATGACACAGTGCTTCAGCGACTTGTGCCCTTCAAACGCGGCGCTGATGGCTTTTTTTCCGTCATCTTGGTTTTTCTTCTTTATTTGCACAACCGCATGGAGCCAACTGCATCCGCCTGGTGTTATGTAAACGTCTTTGCATTCGCAGACTTTGTTCACTTCGTTGAAGATTGTAGGTTCTTTAGGCATCCCCATTAAGAATTGATGTTCCCTTCTTCCTGGAAGTAATGTTTGATAAATTGGCTTTTCTCGGTGAGTGACGCATTTAATTTCAATTATTGGTTGCTGTCTTATCCGGTCGATGGTTCCTGTTGTGTCCAGAAATGGTCCTTCAGTGGTTTTTTCCTTTGTTATTCTTCCTTCTAACACTATTTCGCAGTCTTTGGGCACTTCAAGGTCAACGGTCT
>JBEKHJ010000038.1:0-14965 GCA_050012335.1 Bathyarchaeia archaeon | reverse complement strand
GGGCGTTATGATTGTTCCGCCGTGCCGATTGTGCGTGTTTTCCACACATATCAAGGTCGGCTCTGGAAAATGAATGTTCTTTGGCCTAATGGCGGCTTCCAGTTCAGCAGGGCTAAAAGCTCCGGTGGAACTCTTAGTTGGCCACGGCAGTAACCCTGCAACTGCGGATATTCCTCCAACTTCGTACCAATAGATATGAGATTCGGATTCAAGAATAACAAGTTCGCCCCGTTTGCAGTTGCTCATCAACGATACCAAGTTTGCTTGTGTACCGCTTGGAACTAGGAGAGCTGCTTCCTTTCCCATCCTCTCTGCAGCCATCTCTTGCAGTTGATTAACGGTTGCGTCTTCTCCATATACGTCGTCGCCGAGTTTTGCATGCCTGATTGCTTCAAGCATTTCTTCCGTTGGCAACGTAACGGTATCGCTTCTAAGGTCGATAAATTCCATGCCTTTCATGCCTGACCACCTGTAGATTTCTTTGTTTTAAGTGCCCTATTTAATTTTGTTATCTAAACCTTTAGGCATTGCTAAAAAAGGCAAAAGTAGAAAGCGAAAATTAAATAAGCGAAGACGTTAAGAGCAAAATTCATAGTCTTGGCGTTGGAGGTGAATCGTCTTGCCGCATGTAATGAAACATTTTTTTAAGTTGAGAAATGTTTTGATAAGAGCTGCGTGTTTTTGGTGTGCTTTGGTACTTGCGGATTTTGTTTTGGTGTACTTCTTTGGTCCCAAATTTTGGTCATATGCAGGATACGTCTTTGGGAACGATGTAAAAGTTACATTAGCCGTTCTCATGTTTATTGAGGGCGGAGTTCTTCTCGCATTGGGTACACTGTGGGCTTCCGGCTCTATGGAAAACGTGCATTATGGCAAATATGGAAAAACCTATGCCTATTTCAGTAAGGAAGACTGGGATAAGCGTCGAGAGCAAATAGAAAAACCAAGCGATGTCGTCAAGATTCTAATGCTGACTGGTGGAGTTATCCTAATAACTTCTATCATCTTAGTCCTTGCATAGGCAAGAGAAAATCGTCTAATTGAAGAGGTTCTTTCTGCTCGAGAAAAGCCCAATTTATGTTTTGTCAAGCCATAGTGCATGCAACAAAATGGCCTCTCTTGACCTCGATTAGTTCTGGTCTTTTTTCAGTGCATGCCGCTTTTGCTCGAGGGCATCTGGGATTGAAGCGGCAGCCTGGGGGAGGCGTAATTGGACTTGGGACTTCTCCCCTCAAACGTGCTTTAATATTTTTTACTTTCGGGTCGGGTATGGGTACCGCTTCAATTAATGCTTGAGTATACGGATGAAGCGGATTATCGAATAACTCATCAGTGTCTGCTAACTCAACTATTTCTCCCAAATACATAACGCCTACTCGCTGGCTAATCTGCCGTACAGAACTTAAATCATGAGATATGTACAAAAAGGATAGCCCTATTTTCTTCTGCAGGTCTCCCAGCAAATTGAGAATCTGTGCCCTAATTGAAACGTCAAGCGATGAAACAGGCTCATCGGCAACTATGAACTCAGGTTCAACTGCGAGGGCTCGTGCTATACAGATTCTCTGCCGCTGTCCACCGCTGAATTCGTGTGGATATCTCTCAGCGTGATATTCTTCCAGCCCTACTAGTCTTAAAAGTTCGTAAACTCGTTCGCAGCGATTTTCTTTCGCAACATGTTTGTGGATGACAAGGGGTTCAGAGACAATGTCGCTAATTGTCATTCTTGGATCAAGTGAACCGTAGGGGTTTTGGAAGATCATCTGCATTTTTCTTCTAAGCTTCAGTTTCTCTTCTTTGTCAGCTGACTTGAACTTTTCATATATGTTTTCGCCGTCGATAAAAACTTCGCCTGAAGTGGGCTCAATCAAATTTAAGATTAACCGCGCTGTAGTTGTCTTCCCGCACCCGCTTTCCCCAACCAACGCGAATGTTTCTCGCTTATTAATATTGAAACTGATGTCGTCGACGGCGTGAACTTGCCCAACTTGCTTATTCATCATTACTCCTCGTGAGTAAATGGGGAAGTACTTGATGAGGTTCCTCACCTGAATGAAGCTTGAATCAGTCACTTTTTCCGCTTTCTCCTTTTAGCGTGATGTTCTTCCATTCATAACAGGCGACAAAATGCTCTGGTTCCACCTCTTCGAGTATGGGTGACGCTTCTGCGCATTTTTCTGTGGCATATTTACATCGTGGATGGAAGCGGCACCCTGAGGGCGGTTCAATTAAATTTGGTATGTTACCGGGTATTATGCTTAATGTTTTCTTCCGATCAAGCCGGGGGACGGCAGCAAGCAACAAGGCAGTGTAGGGGTGTCTAGGATGGTCATACAGGTCCTCAGTCTTTGCTATTTCGCACACATTTCCTGCATACATGACAACCACTCGGGTTGTCATCTTAGCGATTATTCCCATGTCGTGAGTGATCATTACCAAAGACATTCCCATTTTTTTCTTCAAGTCTTCGAGTAGGTCTAAAACTTGGGCTTGAATCGTCACATCTAATGCTGTTGTCGGCTCGTCTGCAAACAGAAGGGTTGGTTGAAGAGCTAGAGCTCGCGCAATTGCCACCCTTTGTTTCATGCCTCCACTGAATTGATGTGGGAACTCTCGCATCCGAACTTCAGCATCTGGGATGCCTACTAAACTCATGAGTTCAACTATTTTTTTACGGCTCTCTACTTTGGATATTGATTTGTGGGCTGACAATACGTCTCTGAGCTGAGTTTCAACATTGTAAACAGGGTTTAAGGAGGAAGATGGGTCTTGGAATATTATAGCTATCTCGCTTCCTCGAATTGATTGCATTTCTTTTTCGCTTTTCTTCAGCAGGTTTTCCCCTTTGAACTCAATTTTTCCTTCCACTATCCTTCCAGGTTTAGGAACAATCCGGAGTACTGAAAGCGCAGTAACAGTTTTCCCTGATCCTGATTCACCGACGAGGCCTAAAGACTCTCCTTTCCTAACGTCAAAGGACATGCCGTCAACCGCTTTCACGATTCCAGCTTCAGTGAAAAAATACGTTTTTAATCCTTCAATCTTGAGCAGTGTTTCGGTCATTTCGTGTTTCTCCATTAGTCTTTGAGCCTTGGGTTAAGGGCGTCCGATAGTCCGTCTCCTAAGAGGTTAAAGCCGAAAACGGTTATTAGAATCGCAATGCCTGGGTAAAGTTCAGCCCACCAAACTATTCTCATATCTGAGAAGTTGTTCTCAAGTATCTGCCCCCACGTCATCGTGTTAACGTCTCCGAAGCCTAAGAAACTCACTCCGGCTTCCAGAAGAATCGCATACGCTATTGTGAGGCTTGCCACAACAATTATCGATGAAAGAATGTTTGGAAGTATGTGCCTGAAAATTATTCTTTTGTTGCTTGCGCCCAGTGCTTTTTCTGCCTCGACAAATTCAAGTTCTCTGACTCTCAGGAATTCGCCCCGTACCATCCTGGCGTCTCCCGGCCAGTTAAACACGGCTAAGACTAAGATTACTATGGTCAAGCCGATTGGGATGCTGATTCCGAGAAAATTGAAGGATGTGCCGACGCCTGCGCCTAGCGTAAATACTCTAACGAAAATCAAGATGAATAAGAGTGAGGGGAATACAAGAAATACCTCGGTTATTCTCATTAGAACGTTATCAATCCATGACCCGAAATACCCCGCGACGGCACCGACAACTATCGCGATAGCCATCGTGATTGCAGTTACAACTACACCAACGTAAAGCGCGTACTTTGTTCCATGGAGAATGTCGCTGAGAACATCTGTTCCCAAAACATCTGTGCCCAAGAGATATTTTGAGTTTGGAGGAGTTCGAACTTCGCCGTTATAGAACGGTGTTAACGCCTTGGGGTCGGGAAACGCTGGATAAGGCGCAAGAAAGTCTCCAAAAATTCCTACAAAAACCACAGCAAGCACAATGATTAGACCAACAACGCCTGCCTTGTTTCTTATAAATCTTCTCCATGCAACTGCCCACTGACTTGCAGATCTTCGTTTTCGTCCCGCGTTTGATTTATTGTTTTCTTGATTCATGGAATGTCATCTACCTAATCCTAACTCGAGGATCAATGTATACGTAGAGAATATCCATTATGAGATTCGCTATTAGCGTCATCACTGTGATTATCATTGTTATCCCCATAATAGTTGGAAAATCCAAGCCAAGAGTTGATGATACGTATTGACGTCCGAGACCTGGCCAACTGAACACATATTCAGTCATAGGAGCGCCAGCAATCATACCCCCAAGTGCTATCCCAAGAAAAGTCAGCGCAGGCGTGATTGCGTTTCTAAGTGCGTACCCGTAGACCACTTTTCTTTCGCTGATGCCACTTGCTCTGGCTGCCAGAATGTAGTCAGACCTCAGAACTTCTAGCATGTTTGCTCTGATTAGGCGGATGTTTTGAGCTAGTGAAACGTAAACAAGTACCGCCACTGGCAAGATCAGATGCGCAATTTGGTCAAGTACTGGGTTGCCCCACCACACGAATCCTGCTGCACCTTGCGCCCCTGCGGAGGGTAGCCAGCCAAGCGTGAATGAAAATACGATGATGAGGATGAGCCCAAACCAGAAAGTTGGCATTGAAACTCCGAAGAGTGAGAATGAAGTTACTGTAACATCTTGCTTTGAGTATGGTTTTCTTGCTGAATATACAGCAATCGGTATAGAAATTGCGAACGCGATTAGGAGCGAAACAACTTGGAGTTCGATAGTTGGCCAAATCTTCGGTCCTATTATAAGATTGACAGGTTGTCCACCGTAAAGTGATTTGCCGAAATTCAACTGCAGGATGTTTGTTAGCCAGCTCAAATATTGAATGGGTATTGGCTTATCTAATCCATAATAAGCCCTCAACGCATTGAGCGTATTTTGATCTACGTTTGGCTTTCCGGCTCTGATAAGAGAAATAGGGTTTCCGGCAGCGTACATTGTTACGAAAGCTATTATTGAGATTCCCAATGCTACGGGAATCATGTAAAGGAGCCTTCTTACGATGTACCTGAGCATTGAGCTTCCAGCAAGCGCTCTTAACCTCTTTAGCACATTCGAAGCAAGTGCTCTTAGCCTCTTTAGCAAACTCGAAGCCTCGTTTTTACACGCTGATTCTTATCGATGTTGATTGTACTTAAGGTTTTTTGAATGATGCCCTTCATAGCAAAATAAGGTAGCATTTTGCACAGGTGATGGTCTTTTTTTTGGGGTTATAGCAAAATTTAATATACAAATAGCTCTCAAAAAGAGAGCCCAGGGAGAAAAATGGGCATTAATACAAAAGTTTTGACAGTTTTTCTAATCTTGGCTTTTGCAGCTTCAATGATAGCACCTTTAACGGTAGTCAAAGCGCAACACACATCATTGTTCAGCGTAACCATAATTGCACCCGGCAATGCTAACCTTCTGAGACGTCAATGGACGCAAGTCTTCGCAAGCAACTTACAACAGTTGGGTATCGATGCTAAAGTCGTTTATCTAGGCTGGACAAGTGTATACGATCGCGCGTTAACACCTAGCGCTGACCTTGTAGGCAAAACCTATGATCAAAATGGATACGACATATTAGCACTTGGATGGACTCCGGGAACAGTGCCCGAACCACGGCAAGTCTACTACGGAGGAGACCAAGCGTTCTTTGCTCCTTCAGGACAAAACTATTATCTTTGGAACAATTCGCAATCCAACAGTCTGCTTGACCAATTCATAACCTCCACAAGCGATTCTGATAAAGCAAACTTGCTCGACCAGTGGCAACAGCTTTACTACGACGAAGTACCAGCATCACAAATAATCTATCAGGCGGCGCCCGCTGTCGTCAATCCAGCTATAGGCAACTTATACACGCCTGCAACAGGAGGAGGAGAAGGATGGCTTTACTTCAACGCACAGCCTTACCCACAATTGCTGACCCGCAGTGATGGCAAAACTTCAATTACTTACTGTTCCACCGGATCAATTGACGCTCTCAACCCTCCAGAATCCAACAGCTGGTATGATACAATCGTGTATGTGCCAATTTTTGACGGCTTAGCTGAAGTATGTCCAACAATGAATGGTCTAAGCGACCTTGAGACTCCAGCTTTGCTGGCTTCTTGGAGCCATAGCACTGACGGCTTTACTTGGACATTCAACTGCAGACAAAACGCTACATGGCAAGACGGTCAGCCATTCACTGCTGACGATGTCGTTTACTCATTATGGGCTTTGATGAATTCAGAGACAGGTTCTCAATTCGTGGGCTACTACCAAAGCGTCTATGGAGACAACGTAAAGTTCACATACTCAGACGGTAAATCTGCCAACCTAGGAAGCGGCAGTAGAACAGGCACCATAACTGCAACTGACAAGAATACAGTTACCGCGACTCTTCCAACTATAGCCAATGGAAAACCATACGGCGACTTCGAACCTTTCTTACTGACACTCGCCAATAACATTATACCAAAACACATCTTTGAGAACATTGCGCCAGCAGACTGGTCTACTTCACCATTCAACACAGGCCAGGGATCAATGACCATAAACGGCATTACCTACAACGGCCCGGTAGGCACTGGACCATACAAGTGGGTAAGCTATGACCCAACAGCTCAAGTTATACACCTTCAGAAATATGACAACTATTGGAATGCGACTGGTTTGGAAAGCATGGGGCTGTTCCAGATAAAAGACTACTACATTCGGTTCATCGCTGACAAAACATCTGCCTTGGCGGCTTTAAAGAATGGCGAAGTTGATATGCTTGACTACAACTATCAAATGCAGACAGACATTCCATCAATTGACCCATCATGGGGCAGAGTTCTTAATTTGAATGGTGTTGGCAGGCAAGAATTCGGGTACAACATGCAGCACCCAATCTTCGGCACTGGAGTTGACACTCCACTAGGGCAATCCGATCCTTCAAAAGCAGCAGAAGCAGCCAGAGATGTCCGTGTAGCATTTGACTATGCAATTCCACGACAGCTAATTATCAACAATCTGCTTTCTGGTTACGGAACACCCGGAGCAACACCGATGTTACCTTCACAGCCGTACTACGACAGTTCGGTAACAGCAAGACCCTACGACCTTTCTCAAGCTAGGCATTACTTAGAGTTAGCAGGTTATTCGCCGCCGTCAGGAACAGTGGTGGGTGCTGTAAATTTGGCAGGCACTTATAATGACTCAAGTGGAGCGCCAAAGCCAAACGCAACGGTGTATCTGATGCAGACAACTGACAACTCAACTTTTCCAAGTTCTTTACAGGCTGTGTCACATACGACAACTGACATAAACGGATTCTACAGTTTCACAGACACTCCGACTGCTGGAACATACTACTATTATCTTATGGATAACTCAACAAGCACACCACAATACACGTACCTTCAAAGCTATACTGTAGCGGCTGCTTCACCGTTTAACCTAACCGTAGTGTTGGCAATAGCAATTGTCGTGATAGTCGTAATTGTCGTTGTGGTTATCGTTGCGAGAAGACGACGCAAATCCAAAAAATGATTAGTCTCTCTTCCTCTCTTTTTTATTTTATTTAAGCTCCTAAAAATGATATTAGTATTGATTCAACGAACAAGATTACGGCCAAGATAATGTATTTGTTGGCTTTTCTCTCGTTTTTTCTGAGTTTTTCAATTGACCATTGCTCATCGGACTTAAGAACGTACTCCTTGGTTTTACTGGACAAAATAGAACCCGAAAATGCAAGCGCGCCGCCCACCAAGAAAGAAACACCCGTTTCTATCAATGTTATTTTGGAAAAATAGCCTGAAAAGGCAAGATTAGTCAAGGTAGAGCCTGACAAAACCAAAATGGCAAATAACAAGGCGTTAACGGTCCAAATAATCAGGTTTCCTTTTAGAACCCAAATCAACTGCCTCTGCCAAGATGAGTTTGTCATATTCTTCAAGTTTATAGTGACTCATTCCTTTATATTTCTCTCTAATTCGCGGACGCTTGTACCTAAAGCCTCAGATTGCTGTTGCAATCACGCTTAATGGTCAAGTATGGTTCTCATGAGTTTTCTCAAAAATCCATTTTAAGCACACGTTAAGATTACCACAATATTCTCAACCAACAACTAGGCAAAAAAATTAGGTGGTAACGAGTTTTTCCTCTTCTTTCTCCAGCACAACCAGAAAAACAAGCGGCGACTCCTCGGCGGATTGGGCAACATGCATGCCAGCAAGGTTTTTCCTCATCGCAAGGCTCTCATTTGCCTGCAAAGCTCCAAAGATCATGGCTCCTAAGCTTCCGAATATACAAATGTACTGAGTGAAAATGCCAAAAAGAGGTTGAGCTGTTTGGGACCAGCCAAACAAGGCGAAAGCCAAAGCTGGCACACCAATACTGCGGTTTGCTGAAGAACTTCTTGAATTTTGAGAAAAGATTCTTAATCCTGCGCGGTACGCCCGCTATAAACCCAAACATGAACTACTATATGTAATCCGCCTCAAAAAATAAGCGTTGGACACAAAACAAGCCAAAAACGCAAATACTCAGTTAATAAACAAAAGAGAGATATTAGAGATGTTATGAAGCGGGGACAATATCTATCTCGTATACATGACTCGTCAACGATGTACCTATATCCCAAGTAACTGTGACATTATCGTTTTGGGCTGCAGAAGGTCCTTGTTTAATGTACACATCGTCCACACTGGTTCCGGATTGCAGGAGAGTAACCTTGTATTCTTGGGAATTGTGGATACTGGCGACTGTCACGTTCACGCTATACACATAGTGCCCCAAAGTAATAGCATCATTAGCGGCAGAACCTACTGACGTCATCGCAACGGGAGACCCACTTGTGCCCACAGCGCTGGCTGCTTGTGTGGAGATTGCAGTACTGAAACCGCTAACACTTAAGTCCCCTGTAAGGGTGAAGACTTCACCATTGATAGTCGTTACGGAGCGTGCGCCGATTGTACCCGATGCGATTACTACCATTGCTCCTGCTATTCCTGCGAAGGCTACAACGATCAACATCAGATATGCTGGAACTTGTTTTCGTGAGAGACTCATTTTTTCCAAACCTCGTAGTTTTCCATTATTTGACATACAATTTCGTTGTATATGAAGCGGATATAGATAAAGGGTTTATGAAGTCACAATCTATATTGTTAGAGTTGTTGCATTTTGTCGTCGTGGACACGAAGACTGAGGCTGAGGAACTTTTGCTGAAGAAAGCCTCACGTTTCAGGGAGAATGGTGCAGGGGGTGGGATTTGAACCCACGAACCTCTACAGGATAGGCTCCTGAAGCTATCGCACCGCTCTCTTGTGGGAGGGCAGTTCTACGCCTTTGACCATGCTCGGCGACCCCTGCACTTAACGGACCTGCTGTATCAAAAATAATTCCTAACGATAAATACGTTACCACTAGCATTTTTTCGACATGTAAGTATGCTATGCCTCTCGCGGTTAATTTGGTAAAAAGCTTAAATCTTTACTCTAAACAAAGAGAGAAGGGTTCAGGTGAAGAGTTTATGGGTGTCCGCTGGAGAGAGTGGAGTAAAAGCGACGTTATCTATGGAATTCTTGTCCCGCTTATCGTAGTTTTGGCAATTGTTGGTCTCTCCAGGTTAGGTTCCGTTTTAGGGTTTGGCTCCTATGGCGTCGTAATAGGAATCATCATGGAGCTTGAGGAATTAACTGTTATCGTTGCGGTTCCGCTTTTGCTCGGATTAATTTGGAACCGCTGGGCAGGCGGCGCTTCAGGCTTTTTGATGGGCAGTCTCTACGCTTTGTACTGGGCAAACCAGTTTACAATGGCAAGCACCGTAGGTTTTCACGCAAGCGCCGGCATGGTTTTACTAGGGTATGTTCTTAGCGGTATGCTTATTGGTTATATGGCTGGGGCATTAAGCAAGCGTTCAGAAGACTTACGCAGAATGATTATTTCCGGAGTAATCGCAACAACCATCGGCGGATTGTTGCTTTTCGGAGTTTTCCAGCTCTCACCTGCAAACGTAGTGACTGGTTTAGATGGCTTTCTGCTCACTGTGCTACCGCGTATAGCCTGTGGGGCGATAATTCCAATCATAGCCAAAGTATTCTTCTGGTACGGAATGGGCGCAAACAAAAAAACAAATCTATAATCCTCTATCTTTCCTGCAGCGAGCAAGAACCGCTTTAAATAACTTTTTTAAACGAAAAAGGCATAAACTGAAAAGAAGAACATTGCTCCTTGAAAGACCCTGAAAAAACGGTTATTTTTGTCTTGATTTAGAAGATGCCATGAGCTCTTTAATGCTGAAGAATGCGCAATTAAAGGGTCGCTTGAGTTGTAAGCCAAGGACTGTTTACCTTTAAGCTTTGGCGTTCTTCAGTTTTTCAATTATCTTTTGTGTTTCCTCTTCTGATGGGTGAGTGATGGCACCGGCAGGGCAAATATCTTCGCAACCCCTGCAAAACACCACACAGCTGTTAGGGTTTTTTACAACTGACCTCTTTTTTCCTTCTTTTTCTTCAAATGCGAAAGCCTCCATGTGGCAAAAGTCTACGCATTTTCCACAACTGATGCATTTTTCATAGTTTATGCTTGGATACCACGGTATCTTGTTTCTTGGAATTCCTTCGTATGATTCTTCAGACATTAGTTAGTCGCCTTGCTATTGCTCAGTTACGGACAACCGCATCTACCAGATCATGGATGCCATGGCGCCTGATCTTATCAATGCTCTCGCAAAAGAAGCTTTTGAGCACATGACTTGCCGTTAACTACTGGCGGGGTACAGGCGCTGTAGGAGGGGCCGAGGCAGGGATTTGAACCCTGGCAAAAGGCTCCACAGGCCTCTAGGCTACCAAGCTACCTCACCTCGGCCACGTTTCCATGCTTTTCCATGACTTCGGCCGCGTCGCTTCGTAACATTCATAGCGAACACCTTATTTTCGTTTACGGAAGATTTTGCGTGGTATAGCATTGTACCTTTAAAACATATGAAGCTGCGCATGTGAATTTCTTTTGGCATGAAGCGATTTCTAATCATTCCAAAATGTTAAAAACCCTGAAACGTGAGAGTAAAGCAGCCAAAAGGTGATTTTGGCCTTGTTTAGAGAAAAGAATTAGAGGGCAGAATACATAGTTGTTCGTCTAAGGCGTTTTTTAACCGGAGAATTAATAAAAACCGCCAAAAGATAAAGCTATATTCGTAGTACAACGTTTTCAGTGTATTTTTTTATTATTTCTGCGAATTCGTTGATGGTTTCTGGCGCGTAAGGTTTGAGGGCTTGGAATCTTTTATCCAGCGTGTCCTGTGGAATGAATTGTTGGAGCGCATGGATTTTTGAGCCTTTCACCAGTTCGCCAATGCATGTGGCGTCTTGGGCTGTGACTATTTCTGGTACTACGGTTGTCCTGAATTCGTAGGGCACCTTGCCCGTCTTTAGGATTTCCATGGTTCGCATGAGCCCAATCGTGTCTTTAGCGCCGAGTAGCTTGTATTTTTCTGTGCAGGTTTTCACGTCCATAGCCACGTAATCCACGCTGCTAAGGCATTCCTCAAGCACTTCTGGGAAGAAACCGTTCGTGTCCAATTTAACCGTGAAGCCGCGTTCCTTAAGCTTAGCTAAGAATTTCGGCAGCTCTTTATGCATGCAAGGTTCTCCGCCAGTCACAACTACTGTGTCAACGTATTTTTTGCGGCTCTCCAAAATTTCTAATGCGGCGGCTTCCTGTAGAAACGGCGGCTGCGGGTTTACGGCTATGCGCCAGTTATGACAGAAGGGGCAGCGAAGGTTACAGCCTGGAGTGAACAGCACGCTGGCTACCTTATCGGGGTAGTCAACAAGACTTGTTTTTTGTAATCCGCTAAACTTCATTCTGCATCTTCCTATTAAGCGGTTAAGGGCGCTGAAACCATGACGGCTGACCGGTCAAAGGTTTTGCGTATGGCAAATTCCGCTTGTTTTCCATCGTTCCACTGATCCACTGGTCTTAGGTAGCCAACTACTCGTGAGTAGACTTCGCAGTTTGCTCCACAGGTTGGGCATTGCTTGTGTTCGCCGCTTATGTAGCCATGGGTCGAGCAAACACTGAACGTTGGCGTCAGCGTGAAGTAGGGCAACCTTGAGTTCCATGCTACCTTCTTAATTAATTCGGCAGCAGACTTCCAAGAGTTAAGCCTCTCGCCAAGGAAAATATGAAACACGGTACCTCCAGTGTAGAGCGTCTGCAAAGATTCCTGATGTTCCAGCGCTTCGAACAGGTCACCGGCGAAGTCAACTGGCAACTGCGATGAGTTCGTGTAGAAAGGCTCCGCATGATTCGCGATTACTTGTTTTTGATTAGCAACTAAGATGTCTTTGTAGCGGCGTGTATCAAGCCGCGCAAGCCGGTAAGATGTGCCTTCGGCTGGTGTTGCTTCAAGGTTGTAGATGCTGCCTGTTTCCTCTTGGAAATCTGCTAAACGGTTTCGCATGAAAGTTAACATTTTAACGGCGAAAGCTTGTCCATCGCGCGACGCAATATTTTGCCCCAGCAGGTTTATGATTGCTTCGTTCAGGCCCACTATGCCGATGGTGGAAAAGTGGTTCTTCCAGTACTTGCCATAGCCCTCTTTCACATGCTTTAGGTAACGCCGTGAATACGGGTATAAACCGTTATCTGTGAAGACTTCAAGCACTTTACGCTTTATTTCCAAACTTGATTTTGCAATTTCCATTAAGGCGTCTAAACGCTCAAAGAACTCGTCCTCGTCCTTGGATAAGTAGCCAATTCGGGGAATGTTCAAGGTTACAACGCCTATGCTGCCTGTTAATGGGTTGGCGCCGAAGAATCCGCCGCCCCGCTTGCGTAATTCGCGGTTGTCTATTCTTAGGCGGCAGCACATACTACGTACATCCTCAGGTTTCATGTCGCTGTTAACAAAATTCGAGAAATACGGCACACCGTACTTGGCTGTTACTTCGAAGATAGCTTGGGCTACAGGTGAATCCCAATTGAAATCTTTGGTTATATTGTACGTGGGAATTGGGAAAGTGAAAACTCTGCCTTTCGAGTCGCCTTGGCGCATGACTTCAGCGAAGGCTAAATTGAACATTTCCATTTCCTTAGTCATGTCGCCGTATGTGTCTTGGGTTACCTTTCCATTGAAGAGAACTGCTTCGTTCTTCATGAAGTCTGGTATGGTTAAGTCTAAAGTTAGGTTAGTAAACGGTGTCTGGAAACCTACACGGGTCGGCACGTTCATGTTGAAGAAGAATTCTTGAAGCGCTTGTTGTACTTCTTTCTGCGTCAGGTTATCATATCGTATGAATGGGGCAAGGTAAGTGTCAAAGTTGCTAAACGCCTGTGCTCCTGCTGCTTCACCCTGCAGCGTATAGAAAAAGTTCACAACTTGACCTAACGCTGTGCGGAAATGTTTTGCTGGTTTGCTTTCGATTTTACCTGATACTCCGCCGAATCCTGAAAGCAGTAGCTCGCTTACGTCCCAGCCGACGCAGTAAGCGCCTAAAACGCCTAAATCGTGAATGTGCATGTCACCTGAAAAGTGGGCATCAGCAATATTCGAGGGGTAAATCCTTGATATCCAGTACTTGGCTATTACAGTGGATGATAGGTAATTGTTCAATCCCTGCAAGGAATAGCTCATGTTGCTGTTTTCTTTAACTCGCCAATCCTCAACCTCAAGGTACTGGTCCACCATGTCTGAGGAGCTCAACAGGGCAGCTAACTCACGCGTATCAGTGTGTTGTTTTCTGTAGAGAATGTACGCTTTCGCCGTTTGTGCGTGTCCGTTTTCGATTAAGCGTTTTTCAACGATATCTTGGATTTCCTCAACCGTGGGAACTCCGTCATCGCCGTAAGTTTTTTGCAGTTCAGCCACTACTTCGTCGCTTAAGCGTTTTGCTAGCTCTTTGTCTTTTCCGCCTACCGCTTTAGCGGCTTTCCAAATGGCGTTTGTTATACGTTCTTGATCGAAGGATTCTAATTTACTATCACGTTTTAATACAAACTTCATTTTTTCACCTCAAGGAGTAACCGCCTGAAATCTTCAGGCTCTTCAAACTGCTTGTAAACTGAAGCAAACCGAATGTACGCTATGCGGTCGACGTTTTTTAGGGACTTCATGATTAAATCCCCGATTTCTTGGGATGCAACTTCTTCGGTGCCTTTAAGCATGAGGTCTTGCCTTACTTGGCCTGCTAGCTCATTGATTTGGCTCATGGTTACAGGTCTTTTCTCGCACGCTTTCTGCAAGCCCCGTATTATCTTGTTAACGTCGAATCGTTCAAGCTTGCCGTCTTTTTTTCTTACCATTAGCTCTACGGTTTCAAGGTACTCGTAGGTTGTGTAGCGTTTTCCGCAGTTAATGCATTCTCTGCGTCTGCGCGTAGTGTTCTCTGGGGAATCGCGCGTTTCCAAGGTTTTGGAGTTTTCAGAGTTGCAGTAGGGGCATCTCATACATTTAACATACTCGTGCAATGTTATATATGTAGTGTCAACAAGCTTAATCTAACACTACAGTTAGCGCCTATATAAGCTATTTTCACATCAACTTTGAAATATAGTCTATAAAGAAAAAAATAGATCCATAAAAATAAACAAAAAGCACAAAATAAAAAAATTAGAAAAAGCCCTTTTTTGGCAAAAAAACCCATTTTCACGTAAATATTAGTTTGATTAAGGTTTGCGCAAAAAATATAATTAAAATAAGGCATACTTTTTTATTTGCCTTTTATAGTCCAGTCTTAACGCGAGAAAAAAAGCTAAAGGTAGAAAACATGGAACCCAAAATTGTAAAAGCTAACTCCTTAAACGAGTTCTCAACGGCAGAACGCTGTTTTATAGCTGAAAATTACAGCTCCAATTGCATTTCAGTAGCACGCGCCCGAGTACAACCTGGAGTTACAACCGTTGCACACCACCTCAAGGGCGTAGATGAGATATACCTTGTTACAAGTGGACGGGGCAAAGTAAACGTTGGCGACCTTGAACCAACCGAAGTAGGCGCGGGAGACGTAATTGT
>JBEKHJ010000037.1:0-15067 GCA_050012335.1 Bathyarchaeia archaeon | reverse complement strand
TTGATCCTAAATTTCTTGATAAACTTCGGAAGGCTTCGGGAAGAGAAAAGTAACGAATAGGACTTACACGCTTTCAAACCGAAATCTTCAACATCTGATATGGCATAACCCTAACTCTTTGTAGGTGTACTCTTCGCCCCCCAATTCGAATATCATACCTCTGACAGAATCCGTCCAGATGCCTAATTTGGGTAATATTTGTGTCTCTTTTATGACCCAAAGCGAGAGACCAGGATGTAAAACTAAAAGGGTTTTCGGACATCGACCTCTGCAGGAATTGGGTAATAAAAAATCATTATCGGGGAAAGCAGTTAAGAACAAAATCTTAGGTAAGTAGGTTTAAATCCGCGCGGGATTTTGAGTCCAATTTTAGTATTTTCTCCAACCCCTTGATTCTTTACCTGGT
Source organism: Bathyarchaeia archaeon (assembly GCA_050012335.1). Classification (GTDB taxonomy): domain Archaea; phylum Thermoproteota; class Bathyarchaeia; order Bathyarchaeales; family Bathycorpusculaceae; genus Bathycorpusculum. The sequence continues at coordinate 14,661 of JBEKHJ010000037.1, read as the reverse complement.
TTCTCTTAAACGCTTGGAAATATTACGATAAAACAAATTCTATTTGTTCCAGTCTATTTCATTCTATTCCAGTCTTTTCGAGTTGGTTTTAGCACAAATTTAGCACACCCTCAACTTGATTTAAATGTGGCAGCCACAATTACCTCCTCTACCTTCCGACTCGGCTTCCACTTGAACTCGTGTTCATAGCGCCTCTTGGCAAAGCGATGACTCGCATTTATAATCTGTTTGGGATTTTTCTCATTAAATAAAGGAGGCAAAAGATCCATCCCAAGGCGCATCCCTTTTTCCCAATCTTTTTTGTTGATCCGCCCTTTATCATCAAATGGAAGTAGAAAGTAATCGACATTCCTTATGGAAAGCACCTGTCTCCCTGCCACCTGCAAAAATACCATAGCACATCGGATATGTTTCCCAGCATATTGAGGAAGACTTTCCCCTCGGTCGAAATGGAGTAACCTCTCTAATCGTGCCAGAGAAAGACGCTGGAGAGAATCATTTTCGTCGACAAGAAAAACTCGGATACCTGTTCCCATTCTGGTAGGTTCCCTAATGTCACCTTCATTATCTTCGATTTGTCGGAAAATTCAATCAGTTTCTATCCTCCACTTTTTTACGAAGCTTAATGCAAGGTGCAATGGTTGATAATTCCCAAAACTCGGGTCCCTTAATTTTCTGGTATCAAGCAAGAAATTTGGTATAATGCTGTGGTCAAATCTGAGGGGAGAAAGCGTCAAAAGGGCATTAACTGAGCGCTCAAATCACAATATATAAAAGGATGAAAAAATGCTGACAGAGGAACAGAAAAACAAATATCTGATATCACCCTATCTATGTCCTTACTGCGGATCTGACGAGCTCTCTTTAGGAAAGGTCACCGCTGATATTAATCGGGCAGTGCAAAACATTTCATGCAGGCAATGCAAAAAGAGGTGGACGAATATCTATGCGTTAACTCATATAGAAGAAGATGAGTGGGACACGAGGAAAGGAGAAATAAAGCCTAAATTATCAAACGAAGTAGAGTAGGCAATACTCATTAGATGGCCCTACCCTGCAAACTGAACTCACTACAAGGAGGGACTTATGGCCCAGATCGAATCTATCATGAAATCCGAGATCATTCGTTTAGCAAGAAGAGAGTTGCGTAAGGTCTCCGTTCCATTGGCTCATAATGTTCGGTCTTTGAAGAGGACTATCTCGCAAATTCGAAAAACAATCTTGGCACTCCAGCGATTAACAGCAGTCCAGCAGAAGGAGTTAAAAAAGAAGAAGGTGCTTTTAAAAGCTACCCCTGAAGAAGTAAAAAAGTCCCGCTTCTCTCCACGTTTGATCCGAAGTCTTCGCAAACAATTGGGCATCAGTCAGAAGGAATTAGCGACACTTGTGGGAGTCACTGTTGGGGCTGTACACCTGTGGGAGAGTGGTAAGTTTATGCCGAAAGAAGAAAAGAAAGGAGTGATGGTGGCGTTAAGAAAACTTGGTCGGCGTGATGTGAGAAAGATGCTTGAGGAGAGGGTTAGTTAATAGACTTTATTATCCTGCGGTTTTGGTCTGGTTTCGTCGATTCTGTTGACACCCCTGAAGAAATTCGTTAACGTTCTGTGAAGAAGAAACCTCACAGCAGGTGCTGGATATGAGGTGTGTTTCAACTATTGTTCTCATGTTGGTTAGGATGAATCGACCTTTGTAGAGATATAGCAGTAAAAACAGACACAACATGAAATGGAAAAATGCAGATCTGCATACATGCCTTAATCTCATCAGCGCCATTATCCTGCTGGTTGGTTTAGGTAGTGCCATCTTTATTTATCAGACAGCTCAGAATAATTCGAGCGGCGTTTTGGGTTACGAAGAAGAAGGTGGATCTGTTTATCCGATTATGCCAGAAGATTCCAAAAAATACTTATGGGATTTGGAACTCATTGGTGGAAAGGCAAATGTGCTTATGGATGAGTTCAGGCGTGGGTTTGTCGGGTTATGGCATGGAAAATCACTCGCATTCACAGTAGCCTGCATTAGCATTTTTATATCTTTTGGGGTTTTTTATGCTGCCAATCACTTGCCATCCAGCCTAAAATCTGATGTCCCCAGTGAAAACAATCGGGATGGAACCGACTAAAAATATAATGGCTCGCCCCGTTTCCATTAACAATATCCTTTAATCATTGCTGTCCGAAATAATCCAAAATCTCCCCCCTCTCCTACCTGACCTCCCACCCAAAACTCACTCCCACAACGCCTCCCAACAAAACCGCTGGCGGTGCCGAGCGTCGATAACCTTCTCAGGATGTTTCTCATTGGGTAGAGTGGGTATGATCTCTAAATCGGATACTTATTTGCAAATTGCGGAAGGTGTTCATCTGGTTTGGACGGGATTTTCAAATTTGATTGACATCCTTTCTCAAATTTTATAGAATTTTTGTCAAATGTAATTCTAAGATTGGGAAAGGCTTATTTCTATTGAGGAGCGGATTTTTTACTTAGTCGGGAAGTATGGGAAGAGTTCGCCCAAAACCAACCAATGCCTAAAACATACTTGATATCATAAAAGATAAACATGAAAACAGAAGTAGCAATGGTCAGGGTTCTCAGAAATTATTTTGAAGCCCTTAATTTTGTTACTGTTCAAGAATTCGGGGTCGGATATGGCATAGCGGATCTGGTTGCATATCAATTGTCTTATAAAAACTGCCAAAAACGCATAGCTAATAATCAAAAGAAACCTTTGAGCAAGGTACAATACTTTCAAATATTGGCGGCCCTTCCAGATATTGAGAAGAGCAAAACTATATCCTTAGAGGATCTAAATTGCAAATTGCCCTTCTCGAAGGATAGGCTTAATTATTTTTGGTTAGAATCTCTTAAAAAGTTGGGTTACGTAACGAAGATTTCTAAAAATAGTTACACTAAGATTAATGGCTTTATACCGATAACTAATGAAATAATAGCAGTGGAGGCAAAATTAACTGATTGGAAAAAGGGTGCCATACAAGCTAAACGATACAAAGTGTTTGCTAACCGTGTTTATCTTGCAACAGAAGAAAAAGTAGCCCACCGTATTGATCAAAAACTACTTTCCAAACATGGGATTGGTCTGCTACTTGTTTCAGACAATCGTGTCCAAGAGATTTTGCCCGCCCCCAGAACGGGACCACGTGATCAGCTCCGCTATCACCTTGCAGGGGAAGAGGCTTGGAAGGTTTACTATAGGAAGCAAAAAAGGGGGTAACAGATTGCATCCCAATACAGTTCTGAAAAATCCAATTTTCATTCCTAAACTTATACATATCGATACTTCCTTTGCCGCCTTAAAAGAAAATATTAAAGCTTTTTTAGTTCCAGCTAATTTCTTCACAATCTCGAAATACAAAAAGTTATGCGAAAGTGTCATAAAAAATTGTGAAATCTGTATTATTGATCCGGTAACTAATGCTTTTACTTATGATGGTTTTTTAGACAAGCCGACATACGGAAATTTACCTTATGCACCTAAGGCAATATTGACTGCCTTGGAACTCAAATCGGACTCTACCCGCAATGGCTTTGTGGAATCTGTAATCGAATTCCAGGTGAGTAAAGGAGCTGGCATCATTATAGCGCCCTATCTATTTGCACGGGATATTGATGATGGGCGCTTTATGGTTAACTTAGACTTAGTTTCTACGAGCCTTCGCTATGTACATAGACGGAAGTTAAAACAGCCTTTATTTGTCATGTTGAATATCGGAAGTTCTTGCATAGATAACCCAAGGATTCTTGACATCATCACGGAGCAATACTCTGGTTTTGATGTCCAAGGATTTTTTGTTTGTGTCGAGAACTTCGACGACCGGTTTGTTAGTTACGAACAACTCATGGGTTTTTCTTATATGTGCCGAAAGTTGGCTACTCAACACGACGTTATTGTTTCACCTATTGCATCCTTCGGTCAAGTTTTATGTGCTATCGGCATTAATGGGTTTGTTGGTGGAATTGGCTGGTTAGAAACATTCCACGAAGTAAACCTTCAAAGAGGCAGAGAAACATTTGGCGGTCAACAGGTTCCACGTGCACAATATTATTACATTCCCGAGTTGTTTTCATACGTCCGTCCTGACGATATGGAGGCAATTTTTAAAGACTGTCGCTCAATGAAAACTTACCGCTGTAAATGCGAAGTATGCAAGAGCAGCCTCCCGACCGAGCCGCTCAAGAAGAAAGAGCATTTTTTGATTCGTCGCTTTAAAGAGATGGAAAATTTATCTAGAATAGGATTGAGTGACAGACCTAAGCATATGCGTCAAAGGCTAGAACTTGCTTTGGCTCTTGCCGAGGACATTGAGAACGAGGCGCTAATCAGAATACCTACTGAACATCTTGTACGCTGGCTCAACATTTTAGATTCCCTATCGACTTCTCCTCCTCCGTATAGCTCCGAAGAGAGAGGAGATTTAGACGAGCTTATTCATAAGGTCAGGGGAACCTAGGTGAATGTTGTTCCAGACACGAATTTTATGCTTTCGGGCTTTCTTTGGGACGGCAATCCGAAACATGGAATTATATTGGCGGAAAAAAAGAAAATAAGACTTTGTGGAACAGGGAAAACATACAAAGAATTCTGCAGAGTGATATCGTATCCGAAATTTTTCCATACAATAAAATCCCTCCGCTTTAGTCCACAACGATTAATTCTGAATTATTTAAGGCTTGTCGCCTTTTTTCCAGAGATTAATTATCGAAAACCAATTGTGGAGGATGACCCGGATGACGATATTTTCGTTCATGCTGCACTTTCAAGTCAATCGCGTATTATTGTTTCTGGCGACAAACATTTATTGAAGTTGAAAGAAGTTATGGGCATATACATCGTAAATCCAACGGAGCTGCTGAAATTGATTGAGTTATTGGAGGAGAAGAAGAAACCTTCCTTAACACATTTCCCAAAACATCCAAGGTTAGCAACAATTGGGGAACCCATGGAGGGGACAGGAAACTGATTGCCCATCCATAAGGAAAAATGATTAATAAATAGTATTGAAAAGCTGGCATTTTATGTCATCGATTGTGTTGGCATTATTGCTTCTGTCGCTACTGTTCCCAAAGGATTATCTAAAAAAACATGTCCTGACTGTTTGAATAGGTCAGTCCCGAAGCAGGCAAAAGCATGCCAAAAATGTAGCTATCGGTTCAGAGATTGAGAAAGCATCGATTTTTTGCATTTCTCCAATCGAATTAATCCCTTCATTAGCGATAAGGGTTGCCCTAAAAAGGACAATACTTCCAACTACTTCTTTGTGGATACTCAATTTTTGCCATGATTGACGAGGGTACGAGGGAAAGTCTTTCCGACGACGAAATACTGTGGTTGGCGGGAATTATCACGGGTGAAGAGCGACAAATTCGGATCACCAAAGCTAACAATGGCCGTCCGTTACGAGAGCCCGAGACGAATTCTCAGGAGCAGAAATATCGTCCAATCGTAGAATGGATTCGTCAAGATTTGAAGATCCGTCCGAAGCCGATGTGGACTATCCGATATTTCGAGCTTGTCGTAGACCTCAAAAGGGTTGTTTCCGCCTCGGGGATTGATAAACCTAAAGAATCATTTGGAGCCAATTATTCACCACGTGCCTTTGTACGACTTGCCGGTTATGATGCTAAGATCGGGTCCCTCCTTGAGCCCGTAGGAATTTCGTATCTGTGGGATTTAATCCATGAGTTCGGACATGTATTGATAGGCTCACCCGAGAATGAGGAATCGATCCAGTGTTTTGGGGCACGGTGCACCGTCAAGCGAGAAAGGAACGCGTGGAAGAAAGGCTGGGCGGAGGTCAAAGGAACTTTTGGCGACCAGCTGACCGATGGGGATTACGAGAGTTACAAAGATCACCGCAATACATGTCTTAAGACCTACTGGCTTAAAAAGGTAAAAGAGTGTGGTGGAAAAGGATTAAAATTAAATTGTCCTGAATAAACCTAAGTTCACGGCGGACAGCCTCGCGAATTTTTTGTTAAGTTACGCCACTAGCCTGTCAATACGTTTTGAAATCTGAACCTCTTAGCAATGTCACTTTAACCAGAGACGAAAAAAAATGGAGATTGATGTTGATCGTGGGAGAGAGAACCTTCTAAGGATACAAGGATTAATCCTGAGGGTGCCATGAAAAAGCACTCTATTCTAATTGATGTTTAACCCTCCTTCGGGGAGATTGAAATCCTGATGACCGAACTCAAAAACGAATTCTCATGGTCAAAAACCAGAGACGAAGTATTCGAAACCTGCCTAAGACAATACTGGTTCGCGTATTACGGTTACTGGAATGGCTGGCTTGAGAATGCTCCAGATAAAACCCGTCAGATTTACATTCTAAAGAACCTTAAGAATCGGCAGATGTGGGCAGGAGAGAAGGTCCATGAGTGCATCCAAAGAAGTCTCTATAATATCCGAAGGGGTATTAAGGTTCTTCCAGTTGATGAAATTGTCACGATCACCCTCGATCAGATGAGAGCTGAATTTCGATCTTCAAAAATAAAGACATACTGGAAGAAGCCAAAGACCTGTGCCCTCTTTGAGCATGAATATGGGATAGAACTAACCGATGATCAGTGGAAAGAAGTTGCAAATAATGTAGAGACTTGCCTAAGAAACTTTTATGCCTCTGACATCTATCACGGCTTAAAATCTCACCCCAAAAGTGATTGGCTTGGAGTGGAGGAGTTCTCCTCTTTCCATCTGGATGATACCAGAATCAACTTGGCCATCGACTGTGCGATAAAGGAAGGAGATGAGATTTACCTGTATGATTGGAAGACGGGGAAGAGCCTCTCTGAAGATCTTTCTATCCAACTATGTTGTTACGCCCTTTATGCTATGGAGAAATGGCATGTCCATCCCGAATCCCTCAGGATCATTGAGTATAACCTCTCTTTTGACAAGTCCAATTGGTTTTCAATAACCCACGGTGAGGTGGAAGATATCAAGGGGTATATCAAGGGAAGCATCAAGGATATGCAGTCTCTTTTGGTAGAGGTTGGGAATAATATCCCGGTGGAGGAGGAAGGATTTGGCAAGGTGGAGGATGAGCGGATCAGTTTGAGGTGTAATTTTAGGAAGATCTGCAGAACTTAAGTGATGTTGCAGGCTATGCGCTCTGCCCTGTGCCTTTTCCGCGGCATAAAAAATCCTTTGTTCTTGCATAATTTTCTGTTTTTGGTATATATAGTGCAACTCAGGTGGGGGTGATGAAACTTTATTCAATTATATTGATTTAAAAAGCCTTTTGTTTTAATGGGGGATGGGCTTTTTTTAAGATTATATAGGGATCTTAACATGCCAGCGATTGCATCCCTTGAAGATTTAAAAGCTGCCCAGAAAGATCTTCTGGAAACCGGGGATCTGGATGAGTTGAAGAAGGTGTTTAGAAGATGGCGCTGTATCGGATGGAAAAATATCTGTAAGCTTTGGCTTGAGGAGTAAACTCCCGAGCAATTGAAAGGTGAGGGTGGATGAGGTTTCAGAAAGGAAAAATAAGTGAAAGAATTCAACTACTCCCCCCGGATTTTTTTCCAGCCATACGGAGAAAAGACACCTTGACAGCAAAGTACGCCGCTTATTTGCATCGGAGCAGGCGGGAGATTGTACGACAAAGAAACTGGAGAGGGAATAATCATGAGTGATCCGATAGTTGAGCTTAAAGAAGGCTATCTTTACGACCCGGTGGCACAGAAACCCCGCAAGGCAACGGATGAGGAGTTTGTCCGGCAGGAAATGATCAAAACCCTGGTCAATGAATACGGCTATCCCCTTACTTCGATGAAAACCGAGTTTCCAATCAAAGTCGGTTCATCAACTAAAAAAGTTGATATTGCAATCTTTCCAGATGAGGCCGACCACAAGCAGGAAACAGTTGTTTGCATTACTGAGTGTAAGAAGCCTCAGGTCAAAATCACCGACAAGCAAGATGGTATCGGACAGTTGATTTCTTACGTCGCAGTCTGCCCCGCGTGTGATTTCGGTGTTTGGACAAACGGCGCTGGGTTTGAGCGCCAAGCCATCCACAAAGTAACCCCGAATGAGATAAAGCGCGTTGACTACGATATCCCGCGACACGGCGAAACCCGTCCATCAGACAAAGCCCCGCGCCTTGATTCTCTGATTCCAGCAACAACGGAAAGCCTCAAATGGAGATTCCGCAAGTGTCATAACATCATTTCCCAATCCGGGGATGACAAAATGACCGCGTTTTGGGAATTCCTAAAAGTCATTCAGACGAAGATCGAAGACGAGAAAGAAGATAAAGAACGCTCGGACTTCTACGCGACGCCGACGGAGACTGAGACCCAAGACGGTCAAACACGGGTTTTGAAGCGCATAACGTTGCTATACAAGCGGCTGGTCGTTCCGAAATACGGACAGCTCGGCTTCCAAGGCGACAAGGTAAACATCCGTCCCGCAGTGCTCGCCCGTATCGTGGCTGAACTTCAAGACTACTCGCTTCTGACGACAGGCCCGACTGTAAAGGGCGCGGCTTATGAAGAAATTGTCGGCGCGAACATTCGCGGCGAGAAAGGCGAGTTCTTCACCCCCCGCGTCGTTGTCGAGGCCGCCGTGGAGATGTTGCAGATCACGCCTGATGACGTGTGTTGCGACCCAGCTTGCGGGTCCGGTGGTTTCAGCGTCCTGATGCTCGTTGCAGGAATGAACGCCATTGTCGAAAGATACTCGAAACGTAGGGGTAACTGGGCCGATACGATACGCGACGAGCAACGGAAGTTTGTCCTGGGTTACGTCATGTCAAATGACATAAACCGCAACCTGGCGAATGCAGCGCGTATGAACATGCTTATGAACAACGACGGTTCAGGTCTCGTTTTTGATCAGGACATTTTAGAGCCACCCCAAAACTGGACATGCGATAACGCAGATAAGTTACGGCAAAAGCTTGGTCTCGTAGAGAAGAGAGTCGGCGGTCACAGGTTCATAGTCGGCAACGTCACCGCGCTTTGCACCAATCCGCCTTTTGGTGATGATATAACCCGCAACGAGCGCCATGTTCTCGATCAATACGATCTGGCTCGCGATAGGTCTTCACAAATCGTCGAGATACTTTTCATTGAACGCTGCGTTCAACTTCTGAAGCCCGGCAAAGGCAGGGCGGCAATCATCGTCCCGCAGTCCATCCTCAATAACCCTGGGTTGGAATACGTCCGCAAATGGCTCCTTACATATACGCGGATTCTCGGGGTTGTGGAATTGCCGGTTGAGACCTTCCTTATCAGTGGGCGTGAAGGCACTGGTACATTAACAGCCATTCTTATAGTCGAACGCCGTGACATCAACGACACGGTGGCGATCCTTGGGAGCCAGCCAATCGACCCATATCCCATTTACATGGCAATCGCTCATTACGTGGGATACGACCGTCGCGGCAATACAATCTATCGCAGACATAAAGACGGGACCGACATCATAGAAGAAGTGCCCATCGTAAATCCAACAGATGGGAGAATTGTTCGCACAAGCAAAGAACGTGTCGTTGCCAACGACCTACCTTCGATAGTCAGAGATTACATCGTATTCCGCGAGAACCTTCAAAAGGGGCGTGTGCACTTTGACAAAACTAAGGGGCTTTACTGTGTTCTTGAATAAACATAGCAAGCTTTTCCCTGTTGACCGTCAGATTGTGGCAAGCACGGAGACACTTAACCGGGGTTTTCGTCTCGATCCAAGCCGTTACAGCGGTGAGGGCGAAGCCATGCTACGGCACATCAAACAGCTTGGCATTCCAGTCAAACGAGTTGGTGACCTCGATGAATTCGTTGAAGTCTATTTACCGAATCGTTTTACACGGGTGTACCTCGATCATCCAGAGTATGGGGTGCCAATGCTGGGCACGTCCAGCATGTTCATGACCCGACTTCCACGGGATGCCACCATTCGCTTTAAGGATCGCAACAGGTCTTCACCACTCTGGATTCGCAGCGGCGATATTCTCATTTCGCGTTCTGGCACTGTTGGAACATCTGTCATCTGTGGGGAATCGTATTTGAATCACATCGCGAGTGACGATTGCTTCAGACTCCGCATTCACGAAACCATGCGTGGTTATGTGACAGCGTTCCTGCAATCCCAAATAGGCATGACACTCTTGATCCGAGACGCGCACGGGAAAGTCATAAAGCATCTGAAGGATCACGATATCACTAACGCGTTGATTCCGGTGATTGATAAGTCGCGGCGTGAGCGAATCAACCAATTCATGTTGGATGCCGCTCACGAAGCGGACAAAATGAGGAAACTACTTGATTCAGCCGAAGACGCAATCGCCGATGTTCTACACCTTGAGGGAAAGCCGCGTAAAAAACACGCCTGGTTGAGCGATTCAAAAGTCAGTTTTCTTCAGCCTTCGGGGCTACTTTCCCGATCAAGAGTAGACCCGCACTTCCATGACCCTTTTGTGGTTACCCTGCGATCCTTCCTCTCCAATAAAAAGTCGAAACCACTTGGCGATATTGCTCAGGTATGGGGCGCACCTCGATTCAAACGACTTCGTGCAGATGAAGGACACGGAACCGCCTTATTTTCTTCCGCTGACATCATGCGCGTTCGATTGATTCCCAGCACACACCTGTCTTCAGCCCGAAACGCAAAAGCGATCAAGCAATGTCTCGTAGACGAGGGAACAATTCTGGTTTCGTGTTCCGGTGCATTTGGGGGTATCCTGGGTCGCAGCGTCCGTGTTCCCCAGTACCTTCACAGACAAGCTGTGACACAGCATGTCGTTCGGGTCAAAGTGACTGATCCTCAGTTTGACCGTGATTATGTTGCGGGTATCCTGAGTAGCATCAACCTGGGTTACATCATCATTACAGCCTTTCGTTATGGGAAGGACGTGCCAGAGATCGACCCCGACGATCTTAAAACGATACCAATTCCCCAACTGAAATCAGAAGACCAAGAGCGTGTCGCAAGAGATGTCAGAGAAGCCTACAAATCCCTTGATCGGGTAAATGAACTTGAAGAAACGGCCCAACGTGAATTACTGCAAGCCCTCAAGTGGGAACAAGGTGAATAGAGAGCGGGAAGTTCATCACAGGCCGTGGGCGGAACGGGAAAAATGCCCCTGGGGACGTAGTTAAATTATTTAAGAAATAGACCTAGTGGAAACCGGCGTCATCCATAAAAAAGTTGGTCGTTTCTAAACGCCGATACTCTCCTCAAATAATAAATAAAATTATGAGAAGAATAATTTTGCTCACCATGATTTCCGTAATCTTCTGCACAGTTTTATCCATAACAATTACCCTCCCCCAAGAAACTCCCCTCACTTGGCAAGTCTATTTCTCCCCACATGGAGGATGCACCGAAGCCGTCATCAGGGAGTTAGATAAAGCCAAAAGCACCGTTCTTGTCCAAGCCTACCTTTTTTCTTCTGAACCGATTGCCAACGCTCTGTTAGATGCCCATAAGAAAGGTATTAAGGTAAAGGTAATCTTAGATAAAAGCCAGAAGACGGAAAAGTATTCAGCAGCGGACTTCTTTGCCAATTCTGGCATCCCAACCAAAATAGATTCTGCACATAACAGAGCCCATGACAAGGTTATTATCATTGACGAGGAAACCGTGATTACAGGGTCATTTAACTTTACCAAGAGTGCGGAAGAAAAGAATGCTGAGAACCTGCTCGTGATCCATGACAAGAAACTGGCTGAACGATATACGAAGAACTGGCAGGAGCATGAGAGACATTCGGAGGTTTATGTTGGGAAAGGAAGGTAGAAGAACATGAGTTCAAAATTGACCTACACAGTTTTTTTAGTCTTTTTGGTCGCTGGATTTGTAGGCTTCTACTTAAAGGTTGCCACTGGTTGTAATTTAATTGCAGACATGGCGAGCCTTGCTTTGATTCTTACCCTTGCAACCCTGATACTCTATACATATTACACGTATAAGATTGCCAGTGAGGCTTGGATCCCAGTAGCATCTTTCAGCATGCAGCAGAGCAAACCCATTCCTTATTTCGTTTCATTTGAAATTCGGAACCATTCCAAATTTTCGTTAGAATGTTGGTGCAATATAAATCCAAGTGTATGTGGACAAGATGTGCAGATGGAAGGTTTTTATGGAGCGAGAAGTTCATGGACTCTTCCACCCTATGGCGCTGGTGCAGGTCATTTTGAAATTCCAAAGATTTTGGCAAAGGTTGGGAAAACCGTCCAAGAAATGAAGCAAATGGCTGGGACTGTTGATGTGAAGGATCAGCTTTATTTTAAGGTTGCTTTTTCCTTCTACCCTGTTGGCAAGAAAAAGTCAAAGGTTTCCTTACCAATTCAGCCATACTATTTCGATTTTGTGAATACCACTCTCGTATTAGATTTTTGATACACCAATGGCTTTTAACCTTGATCCTAAGTAAGTTGTCTCCTTCGAAGAAGTTCTTATGTCCCAAGTAGTCAAGCATGGATTGAAAAGCTGATTGAATGATTTTTTCAGAGGAATAAATCAATGGAAACCCTTTCAATACAGCAACAGATTTCAGAATTCATCTTATCCGGAGATAAGGTGACAAGAAACCATTTTGTTCAAAATTTTGGTGCCGAAATAGAACAGTTTATTAAGGCGATTTCCCTGGTATATGAACGGATTAACAAATTGGAGGGTGGGGTCCCTCAAAACATGCGTTCTGCTTGGGCCTGGATGTTTCTTTATAATGCTTTTAATAATTTGGTCACTTCCTTTCACTTCTTGATTTCCGGGTTTGTTGTACCTTCAGGTAATCTCATTCGACAGTTTGCAGAATCAATTGCAATGGCTCTCCTATGCTCCCATCCTCTGATAAACGTCTTTGACCGTTTCAATTCTGATCCAGAAAAATTTCCTGTCCATAAAGCGTTATCAATGGCCAGTCAAAAGCAAAATGCTCGTCTCCTCGATCTGAATCGTAGTGGTTGGGAGGGATTTCAGGAAATTACTAAATGGTATGACTACTACAGTCATGCGTCTACTGTCTCTATCGCACATCTCCACCCTTTTGACAAGCCCGATCAGATGGTAATGGGTTGTATGTTTGATCCTATAAAGAAGGATTCCTATAAGGACGAAATTCGGAGACGGACTAGGGCTTGTGACCACCTTCTTGAGACAGTCGAACAGGTAGAGCAACATCTGAAGAGAACAAACAGAACATGATTGGAGGTCTTTATGGCACCTGCCCTTGACCCCAAACAACTCGTTTCCTTTGAAGAGTTCCTAATGTCCCAGGTCATCCAGCAGGAGGCTCTCACCCGATTGCTCGTGGAGAAAGGGATATTCACAAGGGAGGAGTTTTTGGAGATGGTGAAGGTGGTGAATCGGGAGATAAAGAAGAAGGAGGTGACCTGAATGAAATCATTATCAGTTAAGTTGGGAGTTTTATTCATAGGACTTTTGATCCTTGGCTATGCAGAAGTGTGGGGGGCGGATTGGAGGCTATTCAGTTTGCCTGCTCAACCAAAACCTCAACGTCTCTATGCGGAGGATGAAACCCGATACAGTTGTAATAAGATTCAAACAGGGATGACGCAAGATGATGTTTTGAATGTTTTAGGATTTCCTAGTGATAGAAAGTCAGAATCTCCTCTTGATAAGAGGGGAAGTTTTGATTCGAGAGGAACTTTTGGTTCGAGAGGAACTAATGATTCGAGAGGAACTATTGAAAGGTGGTCCTATAATCGCTATGGTAAATTGCCTTTAAATATTCTTTTCATTGACGGTAAAGTCACAAGTTGCCAAGACTGAATAGAACATTTTGAGGAAAAGGGGAGCACATGAATGAAATCTTTATTGATTAGATTGGGAGTAACTCTTGTCATTATCGGACTTGCACTCTTTAATTATGCGGAAGTGTGGGCAGAGGATTGGAGGTTATATGCGAAGACGGATTTGTATGAATGTTTCTATAATGCGGAAGATATGATTCGCTCATCACAAGACATTGTGGAGGTTTTGACGAAATTAGTATATACAGAGAGAGGTGTAGTCGAGATGGTAAAAGAGTTTGGGAAACATTATGAGAATTTGAGTTATTCACTGGAATTATGGGAAATTAATTGTGCAGAAAAAAAGCACCGTCTTTTATCGACTACCACATATTCTGTAGAAGGGAATATTTTATACACTAATCAAGCTGGAAGTCGCCCCCCGCCTTGGAAGATTATTTCCCGAGAATCTGTTGAAGAGAGTCTATACAAAGCATTATGCAAATAAATGGGAGATGAGGTGAAGCCAAGAATCTAAGCCGTCTCCTTTGAAGAACTCCTCATGTCCCAGGTAGTCCAACAGGAAGCCCTCACCCGGTTGCTTGTGGAGAAAGGGATATTCACCAAGGAGGAGATTTTAGAGATGGTGAAGGTGGTAGATCGAGAGGCAAAGAGGAGAAAGAGAAAGTATGGTTTAGAGAATCCTTGAATATCTCCGTCTTGATCCTGGCTGAGAAACTCTGCCAAAAGCACTGTTTCTCCCACCCCCCAGGATTGAGGCGGGTTTTTGTTGAAGAATAAGGTGAGTGAATAGAGAGAGAAAACAGAAGGCTAAATGAAAAAGTATCTCACTCTTACTCTAATAATTTCAGTTGTGGTTGGAATAGTGTTGCCAAATATTTTGGGAGTGAAAGACCCCCTTTACATAGCTATCTCTTTTAG
>JBEKHJ010000036.1:0-15195 GCA_050012335.1 Bathyarchaeia archaeon | reverse complement strand
CATTTTGCTTCGGTTTGAAACCTTTATGTATAGATTCGCCATAGCCTTGTATCCAATCTTATTCAAGTCAAGGGTTATTGTGGAAAGAGTTAACAAGTTTTCTCTAAGTTTTTTGTATCTTCGAATTACCGTTTTAGTCGATATATCCAGTTGCTCAGCAATTTTCTTAAACGGAATTCGAGATTTTTCCGAAAGAATCTTTGCAATCTTTCTATCTATTTCGTCAATTTCTAATGGTGCTTGATCGAGATTGGTTAAAGCAGGCCTGTGATTGTTTTTTCGTTCATTTTCATTGTCTAGTGGTTTGATAATTAAGTTTTGAGGATATTCTATGTTTACGGCCTCTGCCCAGATTAAAGCATCAACACGTTTGATATCGCGGTTTGACTCTAAATCTTCAATTATGTCATGTAACTTGTTAAGGTCTCTTAATGCTACTTTTCCGTAAAAGTTGTATTTGCCTAATGGACCGACCAATTCGGAGATGAACGGTTTGCTTTCAAGAAATTTGGCGACTTCTTTTTCATTTTCCACAGCATTTATGATACCTAAATCTATAATGTGGCGATACCCCAAGCAATGAGGGTTCACAAGCATCTTTTCGCCGTTGATTACGCCTTCTTTCCATAAGCGTTTATAGCGCATTCTAACCGCAGCGATTGTAATTTTACATTCCTTGGCGAGAGCGGTGAAACTGGTGCGAGATTCTGATAAGAGTGTCTTCAAAATTTTTGCGTCAATTTCATCGATTTTTATTCGATCTCCCAACCCTTGAACCCTGGATATCTTATGAGGCAATCATTATCTTTTATATAAAATTTCTCGTGAAATTTTCAAATTCCAAAAGAAAATGCCAAACGCCTACTCCGGTATCTGTCGCTGACATGTACTTTGTTCCTGCAATCGCTGGCCTATTAGTTGCAATCATCGTAGTCGGCGCTGTAGTAATACTAATGCTTAGACTAATGCTTAGAAAACGGCCATAAGCTCGCCCAACAACGTCTTCATTTTCCTCCCTTTTTTATTGTTTTTAAACTGATGCTGTACGGAAGCAAAAGTGTTTCAGTTTTAACTAAAATTATTCATAAAATATTCTTGCAAAAATAATTTTTAAACTAATCTTTGATTTTTTTTGTCAAAATTAGCGCTTCTTTGAGGACCTTTGCATAACTTTATAAATTAAATTCAAGATATATATGAAACATAAATTTAAGGAGAAAAGAAAAAATGCAAATGACTAAAAACAAAACAACAGCTATTGCGATTGCTATATTCTTGATAATTTCAATGTCAGCTTCAATGATGCTAGTACCAATCACTAGTGCGCATTATCCTGGATGGCAAATTCCAACTCATGCATTCATTGTAGCTTCACCGGAGCTCGTGGGTGTGGGTCAGACAATAAACATTTACTTGTGGCTTGATGCTGTTTATGGTAGTGCTGGAGGAGCTACTCCTGTTGCTGGAACTAATGCTTCCACAGCAAGCGTATCGTTGATATCAAACAACTGGAGATTCTCCAACTTCAATCTTACTATCACGTCGCCTAACGGAACAGCAACAACAATAATTTTTCCAACCATCACTGACACAACTTCATCAATGTACTACAGATTTACCCCAGACGCGGTCGGTACGTATAATTTAGCCTTTAATTACCCGGGACAAGTATATGGAGCGAATGGCGATGGTTACTCTGGATCATCATTGATAAACGACACTTATCTGCCAAGTAATGCATCAGCAACGCTCACTGTGCAGCAAGAGCCGATACCCTCCCCCATCTACAGCTATCCGCTTCCTACTGATTACTGGACTCGTCCAATTTACGGTGAGAATACTGACTGGTGGTCGATTTCGTCAAACTGGCTTGGAACCGGCGCAGCAGTTATTCCAGCAACAGGCGTTGGCACCATCACTGGCTTCTCGCAGTCACAGATGAATAGGTATCCAGGAGACGCCATCGGATCCCTAACTAACCACATCATGTGGACAAGCCCACTGCAAATGGGCGGAGTTGTCGGTGGAAACTACTACTCTACACCAGGTGTCGCCTACTTTGAAGGGTCAGCATATTGCAACAGAGTTCAAAACCCCATAATCATCAACGGAATACTCTACTACACTCAGCCACTGTCATTCAGCGGAAATAACGCTGGACCAACCGTAGCCGTTGACCTTCGCACAGGAAAACAGATATGGTCTAACATAAACATCCCATACCTATCATTTGGCTACATATACAACCTATGGAACCCTGACCAACACGGAGTGTACCCACCAATGCTAGTTGCATCTGTCACTGGAGGCGCTGCTCTAAGCTCAACTCCCTGGTCATATCCATGGCCTACGCAGTGGGAGATTTTTGATGCATTGACAGGTCTACCAATGTTCAACGTAACTAACGTACCTTCAGGCGCAATAGGAGCAGGTTCAAACAATGAACAGTTAAGATATGTCATAGCCAACGCTGGAACCCCCGCTAATCCACAATGGTACCTAGCTCAATGGAATTCTTCCAGACTTTGGATACAACAAAATAGCCCATACACATCAGGCGGAAGTCTGCTATACCCAGCAATCATCAATCAAAGCTCCGGAAACCCACTCATTACAACCTATCCCATACCAATTACAGGCACTACCGGAACATTGAACAACAGCACCAGCACCACCACCAATAGTGAATTTGTACCTTATGGTTCTACCCTCCAAGTCAACGGCAACATACCGATTAACTCAACCACAGTCACCTCTAGCTACTCATATACAACTTATGACTGGAACGTCTCGTTACCCTGGCTAAACACAATGCCCCTGCAACAAACTTATAGTGCACTCACAGGAACATATTCTAACCCACCTGCAGGAACAAATCCCGTAACCGTACTCGCAGCTGAACCAGGTCAATGGTTACTTTGCAGAAACGGCTCTCTACCAGTCGGCTTCGGTGCAAACAACGTAGGCGCGCCAAACCTGCCATTCACATTCTTCACTGTCAGCCTCGCACCTTCAAGTCTCGGCCAAATAAACTGGATGCAGACATATCAGCCACCAGCTGGCAACGTCAGTGTTTCATACGGTGGACTAGATCCGACGGCTTGGAACGGAAATGGATACGGTGTCTTTGTTTTGGGATACGCGGAAACCATGCAATGGGTAGGATACAGCATGACTACAGGCCAACAGATATGGGGTCCAACGGCATCTCAAGTTCCTTTCAACTATTATGGCAACCCAATCTATCCATATATAACCGCTCAGATGGCTTACGGCAATATGTACAATGGTGGATTCGGAGGAGTATGCTATGCTTACAACTTGACTAATGGAAACTTGGAATGGACCTACGGCAATGGCGGCGCAGGCAACAGTACCAATGCTGGCTTGACTACTTTCTACGGTGATTACCCGACCTTTATTAACGCAGTTGGAAACGGTGTAATATACTTAGTTACTACTGAACACACTATCTCAGACCCGATTTACAAAGGTGCTCTAGCACGCGCTATTAATGCTACAACTGGACAAGAAATCTGGACTATCTCAGACTACACTGGCGAATTCGGCTCTATGAGCTATGCTATCGCTGACGGCTACAACGTATGGTTTAACGGTTATGACGACCAACTTTACACTGTTGGCCAAGGACCAAGCGCTACTACAGTTTCAGCACCAGACATCGGTGCATCATTCGGAACACCCGTAGTAATAAGGGGTACAGTTATGGATATTTCCGCTGGCACAACGCAAACCCAGCAGGCAGCTGACTTTCCGAATGGTATTCCATGCGCTTCTGACGCAAGCATGAAGGATTGGATGGGCTACGTTTA
Source organism: Bathyarchaeia archaeon (assembly GCA_050012335.1). Lineage (GTDB taxonomy): Archaea > Thermoproteota > Bathyarchaeia > Bathyarchaeales > Bathycorpusculaceae > Bathycorpusculum. The sequence continues at coordinate 11,362 of JBEKHJ010000036.1, read as the reverse complement.
CCAGCAAAAACCACTGCCAACCAACTTTACTGGTGTTCCAGTGACGGTTGATGTCTTGGACTCTAACGGCAACTACAGAAACATAGGCACAGCAACAACCGATGCAACCGGCTCATACAGCCTCACATGGACACCTGATATTCCAGGCAATTACACTGTTATCGCAACTTTCCATAGCACGAACGGTTACTGGGGATCATACTCAGAAACCTCTTTTGCCGTAGCGCAAGCACCAGCAGCAACTGCTACACCTACACCTGCCCCTGCATCAATGACTGACATGTATGTTTTGGGTTCAGCAATCGCTATAATAATTGCAATAGCTATAGTCGGCGTTGTTGTTGTGCTGATGGTTAGAAAACGGCCATAGGCTCGCCCAACAACATCTTCATTTTCCTCCCTTTTTTATCTTTTTTAAAATGATGCTGTATAGAAGCAAAAGTGTTTCAATTTTAACTAAAATTATTCATAAAATATTCTTGTAAAAATAATTTTTAAGCTAATCTTTGATTTTTTGTCTTCAAAATTAGCGCTCTTTTGAGGGTTTAGGGATAGCTTTATAAATAATCCTAGAGGATAAATGCTACCATAAATTTAAGGAGAAAAGAAAAAATGCAAATGACTAAAAACAAAACAGCAGCTATTGCGATTGCTATATTCTTGATAATTTCAATGGGAGCTTCAATGATGCTTATACCAAATGCCAATGCACATACGCCTCCATATCAGACAGTAACATACGCCAAAGTCATAGCTTTGCCTAACCCCATCGGTGTCGGGCAATCAGGCCTCATCTATGCATTCCTCGGCAATGCACCTCTTGCCAGTTCAGCGATAGAAAACACCTTCAGAAACCACAACTACACAGTCACCGTAACAAGCCCCAACGGTACAAACCAAGTATTCCATTATGACACTGTCACAGACACAACAGGCGTACAGTTCATTCGATTCACACCAACCGACGTCGGTCAATATAATATAACCTTCGTATATGGTGGAAACGTACTCAACTCAACTACCTTTGACACCACCTCCGCAGCAAGCGTTGGAGACATTTGGCTACCCAGCACTGCAACATGCACCTTAACCGTTCAACAAGAACCCGTAACCTCCTACCCAAACAGCTATCCGATGCCAACCGACTTCTGGACTCGCCCAATCTACGGTCAAAACCCATACTGGTTTTCAATCAGCTCTAACTGGTTTGGACAAGGTTCACCTTGTTTGTCTGACATTAGCTACGGCCAAGTTGCCGCCATGCCAATGGGATCAGCGATACAAAGGTACCCTGGTGACGCAGTCGGTTCATTAACAAGCCACGTTATGTGGACTAAGGCATTGCAGGAAGGAGGAGTCGTAGGAGGCAACAGAACCCTAACACAAGGAGACACATACTTCGAAGGTTCAGCCTACAACCAAAGATACGCAAACCCAATCATCATATACGGACGCCTATTCTACAGAGAAGGAGTTTCCTTCCCAACATCTATGGGATCGGTCAGCGGAGACAGTGTCTGCGTTGACCTGGTCACAGGACAGGAAATCTGGAGACGAACCGACCTGCCAACCATCAGCTACGGTTTCACCTTTGACGTTCAATCCCCTGACCAACATGGAATGTACCCAGCATTTTTATGCACAAGCAACTTTGCCCAAGTCTACGACATGTGGACAGGAAATAACGTCTTCAACGTAACCGGTTCAGCCTCAGGCTTCTCGATATTAGGTCCACAAGGAGAATGGCTAAAATACAACATATACTCAAACGCAACTAACGGATACTTCTTGACCATATGGAACTCATCATTGATGTTCACTGGCGAAGGCTTCCTTCCAGGCACCACAGGGCTTTCACCTGCAGCTGACACAAACACCTATCATTCAGCAAACACTTGGACATGGACAAACACAACCATTTACGTCAATAACGTTGCACAAGTCCAAAGCGTAAACACAACAGTAAGTACAACAGTAACTGCGGTCAACGCGACTCTGAGTAAACGTTATGTAACCTTGAACTCCACCCTTGATAACGGCGTCCCCGCACAGAACATGTCATTACCCTGGCGCAACGCAATGACCACAACACCTACAATACTTGCAGTAAAATACAATGACTATATGATATGCAGAAACGGCTCATACCCAACAATATCTGGAGTAACACAAAACGTTTCTAACGTCATTTCACTGACTAGCGCAAACTGGACATACTGCAAAGTCAACCTCAACCCAGACAGAGGCACAGTTGGCTCAATAATATGGTGGAGTCCCACATTCACCCACTTGCAAAGCGAAACTATCACATTCGGTGGATTTGACCCAACAGCCCAAGTCCTTATTGAAGTAAGCAAAGAAACCCAAAACATTTGGGGATACAGCACTAAAGACGCAGACGGCGGCAAATTAATTTGGGAGACAAACTCCGTAAACGCTCTGCAACAACAGGATATAACACCTCTTGACTACTTCGGCGAGCCATACTATCCATACTTTGCCACACAAACAGCATACGGCAACGTATACGGCATTGCTTATGGTGGAATACTCTACTGCTATAACTTAACCACAGGAATACGAACATGGAGCAACGGCAACGGCCACACACCAGGCAACAACACAGACACCGGTACCCAAGTTCCAGGTTACTTCCCGCAACTTTTGAATGCTGTCGGTAACGGCGTAATATACACTTTAGCGTCACAGCACACAACAATTACACCAATCTCCAAGGGACAAATGGCACGCGCTATAAATGCAACTGACGGAACAGAAATCTGGCAAATCTCAGACTACACTGGCGAATTCTCGACTTATAGCTACGCCATGGCAGACGGCTACTGCAACTGGTTCAACGGCTACGACAACCAAATATACACGGTTGGACGAGGCCCGAGCGCCATGACAGTTTCCGCTCCAGACCTAGCAGCAGCATCCGGACAACCAGTAGTCATAAAGGGAACAGTCTATGACACCAGCGCAGGTTCAAAGCAAACAGAGCAAGCAGCAGACTTCCCCAACGGCTTACCATGTGCAGCTGACTCATCCATGACAGACTGGATGGGATGCGTCTACCAGCAAAAACCACTGCCAACTAACTTCACAGGAGTAACCGTCTCAATCAACGTAGTCGACGCAAACGGCAACTACAGAAGCATCGGCACTGCAACAACCGACGCAACTGGCGCATACAACCTAATCTGGACACCAGACATTCCAGGCAGCTACCAAGTCACAGCAAACTTCGCTGGCACCCAAGGTTACTGGCCATCAACTGCAACAACAGCATTCACAGTCATGGAAGCAGCAGCAGCGACTGCCGCACCTACGCCTACTCCGACATCTGTCGCTGACATGTACTTTGTTCCTGCAATCGCTGGCCTATTAGTTGCAATCATCGTAGTCGGCGCTGTACTAGCTTTGTTGATGCTCAGGAAACGACCATAAACCCACACAAGGGAAAAAACCAAATTTCCCCTTTTATTTTTGTTTAATTATCAACAATTCACTTTAAACATTAAAAATTTTCAAACTATATATTTATTCAAAGCCGAACATACTGATAAGCTAACTCGCGAGAATGAGGCGTACAAAGCAATTGCTCACAGATGAACCGCTCAAAGAAAAAATTCACCAAGCAAACGTTTCTGTCCACCGCCAAGAAGCACAATACTATGAACTGCTCCATCCAGAAGTATACAGTAAACAAGAACAAAAAAGAATAACCGCCAACCTAAAAACGGTAGACAAACTTGTGGCAGATAACCAAAAAACCGCTCTTGATGTTGGAGCAGGCACCGGTAACTTAACAGGCAAACTTTTGCAGATGGGCTACAAAGTTACAGCCATAGATATCTCGCCAGAGATGTGCACAATTCTGCAGAGAAAATATAGCGCCTACTTGAAGGATCACAAGTTAACCATAATTAACTCACCGATAGAAAATCTGGCTTTTGATGCGGGCAAATTCGACTTAATAACAAGCTACTCTGTGCTTCATCACCTGCCCGATTACATCACCGCGCTCAGAAGCTTGTCCGTTTTTCTAAAGAAAGGCGGCGTAATCTACATTGACCATGAAGCATCACCTTATTACTGGAAAACTGAACCAAGCAGCTTAGCAAGCTTCATCAAGGACATCTACTTCCATTCGAACCCGTTATTTAACAGCTTATACTTCCAAATTATCGGATTAAAAGTCCCGTTAATTGATTATTCCTTGTCGGATTACTGGCACAAAAAAGAGCACGCGTTAGACCATAAAAGTATAGAACAAGTATTCAAAGAAGAAAACTACGAATTCTCACGGCGAACGGACTATTATCTCAAAGGCACATGGATACCGAACCCACTATTCTACGTTTATCGGCTTTTGTGTAGACCTGAAATGAGTTTTTGGATAGCAAAAAAATAAAAAATATTTTTTTTCTTCAGTTATTAAGCGATTCCCACGCTTTTCTGTGCGCTTGGATTCAGTCTTCGTTTTGCAAAATTCAAAACGCCTTCACGCCTGATTCTTTTTATTATTTGTTTTGGTGATCTGTGGAACTCTATGAAAAATCTTTTTTGGATTGCCATAAGCGAGTTGTAATCGAACTCGTCGGTTTTTACGCTGAGTAAAAACTCGTCAAGGCGCACGTAATTTTTTGTTTCCAGCAATTCTTCGTATAGTTTGCTGTCTGGGTAAGCGATGAAAATGTTGAATTGGCACCAGTCTGGGTCAAGTTTTTTAGCGAATTTTAAGGAGGCTTCCATGTCCTTTAACGTTTCATCAGGCAAGCCGAGCATGAATGAGCAGGCGATTTGTATATCGTTTTTGCGGCAAAGCTTAAACGCGTTTTCTATCTGTTGGAGTGTTGTGTTTCTGCCGATTCGCTGTAAAATTCTTTGTGAACCTGATTCAACGCCGAACCAGATGGTTTTGCATCCAGCTTTGCTCATTACTTCTAAAAGGTCTTGGTTGACTAGGTCTACGCGTGTGTCGCAAACCCATTCCAAATCAAGCTTGTTTTCTATCATTAGGTCGCATAGTTCAGCAGTTTCTTTTTTTCTAAGGGTGAAGTTGTCGTTGATAAAGTAGATTCCTTTTGTGCCGTATTTGCTCATTAAGTCTTGGATTTCGCCGACGACCCTCTGCGGGCTGAATGCTCGGCAAATGTTTCCCCAAAGTTTTCTTGTTTCACAGAAACCACAGTTGAACACGCATCCACGCGAAATACTCATGACGTCGGCGGGTTTAACGTTCAAAAACTCTATTGTTCTATCATAAAGTTCGAGCGGCAATAAGTGTCTTGCCGGATAGGGGATTTCGTCAAGATTTTCAATGAATTTTGGCTGGTTTTTGATGTTTTTTCCTTGGCGTCTACATGCAACGCCCGGTATTGTTGCGGCAGCTGGTTCGTCGCCGTTTGTGATGCATGTGGCAAGTTGTGTTATTGCTCGCTCACCTTCACCCATAACGACATAATCGATTTCGGGATTCGCAAGGAGGCTGTCAGGCATGTAGGAAGCGTGCCATCCGCCAACAACTATTTTGCAGTTAGGCAGGGCTTCTTTGATGGCTCTTGCGGTCTCTATGCAGCGCGGGTAAGTTGCTGAACCGCATGTTATGCCCACAATTTGCGGGTTAAGGTCTGTGACTAACTGCTTGATTTCACTGGTTGATTTTTTCATGAGGTAGTTGTCGAGCATTTGCACCTGAAAGCCTGCTTTTTCGAGTGCTGCGGCAACGTACATTAATCCTATTGGAGGCAATCGTTTGCCAAGGTACCATACGCCGTTTTCGGGCGGAGCCGTGGTCATTAAAAGAATCATGCTGGGTTTTTCTCCTGTTTGCAGAATTGTTTGTTTGGCACGTTTTTGTCTCTCTATGAATGTTTGCTTAAAACGTTTGATTATTTGCGTGTTTATAGCTTTAACGGAACAGAGCGCTGGCGAAGGCTTTGTTAGTATTTTTGCTGTTTTCCGGGTCGTTGAACTCAGGCGCTTCGGTAAAATTATAGCGCATCCTTATAGAGCCTCAATTTCCGTGGTAATAATGTTTGTGAAGTGGTTTCCAAAGTGTCGAGTTTGAATTTGATAACGATATTGGGCGAATCCGTTGAGGTTAATGACGTGCCTATGTGTAGAAGGTCAAGGTGTTGTTTGATTCGCGTGGAAGGGGAAGCTTTCAGCGGCAGCGGGAAGAGGGGTAAGTGCAATTTTGTTTGGGCGTTTGAGTAACAAAATGAGAGGGAGGGGTAGGAGCTGTTTGGCCGCTGATAAGTCGGCTGGTCAAGCAGCATCTTTTTCAAAAACTAAAAAGAATAAAACCAATAATCAATTTATATAGTCAAAAGTAACCTGCAGAAAATTAAATAAACAAAATAGTTAGCATATCATATCATAAAAAGACGACTGAAGGACAAACTCTTTGTCAGGCATAACTTCGGCAACATGGTCTATGACGCCACATACAAAAGCAAAACACGAAATACTTAGAAGATATTTGGGCGCATGGTTTCCAATACTCTCCAGATATTCTGGCCGGATAATCTATCTTGATGGTTTTGCCGGTCCAGGAGTTTATGAAGGTGGTGAATACGGATCTCCCGTAATTGCTTTGCAAACCGCTGTTACTCATGTCTTGTCGTCACAACTTGCGGAAACAGAAATATTTTTCTTTTTCATAGAAAAAGACCAAGATAGAGCAAAAAAACTCAAAGAAGTTCTTGAAAATAAATTCCCTAAACTTCCAAAAAACATAAACTATACGGTTCAAGGTGCAGAGTTCGCTCCCACTTTTGAGCAAGTACTTGATATGCTCGATAAGCAAGATAGAAAAATAGCGCCCACTTTTGCATTCATAGATCCGTTCGGTTTTTCTGGTCTGCCAATGAAGCTTATTGCCCGATTGTTAAATTGCAGAAAATGCGAAGTTTTCATTACTTTTATGGCTGGGTTCGTTAAGCGTTTTCTTGATGAACTAAGAGAACCCGTCCTAACTGAATTATTTGGAACTGAGGAATGGAAAAAAGCCCGTGATATTAGCGATTCAACTGAAAAAGAAACATTTCTGTTAAGCCTCTATGAAAGGCAATTGCAGAAGCTTGGTGGTGCACCTTTCGTAAGAAGTTTTGGTATGATTGGTGAGCAAAACCAAATTATTTACTACCTTGTATTTGCCACAAAGCATCCGAAAGGGCTTGAAGTAATGAAAGACGCAATGTGGAAAGTTGATCGAACAGGCAAGTATAAATTCTCGGATATCACCGGTTTTCAGCAATCTCTTCTAATCGATTACGAAAATGAACCATCATGGGTCCCAAGCGCCGCAAAAGCTGTCTTTCTTAAGTTCATAGGGCAAACAGTTTCAGATGATCAAATATTCGAATTTATTATTATTAACACACCATTTCCGAAGAAAAAAGCAATTTTGAGATATTTAGAAAATAGCACGCCTCCTAAAATAATTAATGTATCTAATAGAAAAAGAGCAGGTACCTATCCTGAAGGTTGTTTGATTACTTTCGCCAAGTAATTAATTATACTTTAGTTGAATACGCGCGCATTGTAGCAATTACATAATCCTAGGCTGTACTTTAGTTTCAAAGCTTCCAACATCTTTGCCGTTTCTTTGCATAGCGATATCTTGGATTGATGATATCCTACTGAGCGCAACTTATCAAAAAAGAATTGGTATATCTCCTTTCGTTGCTCAAAAGCTAGTTTCTTACCCCAACTGGTGTCTTCAGCAAAGAACTGTGTCCATTCAAGATTAGCATTTGCTTCTTTTGCATATTTTATGGTTTTCCATAGGCCTCTCGGGGTTCCGAGTATTATCCTTTTTGGAGTGAATTGAGATAATATCCGTTCAAGCAAATTTGTGTAGTAAACCTGCCACTCCTTTACTGGAAATATTGGGTCAATTCTTATCCTTGTATCATAACCAGCCTTACTGACCATAGCCGCCGCTTCTATTCGATTCTCAGGCGGTGCTGCACCTTTTTCCCATCGGATTGCTATTTCGGGTGCATTAATACTCCAACCACAAATTACTTGTTTGCGTAGTTTTTCTTGAAGGAAACCGATATTTTGGGTTCCACATTTCGATAAAAGATAAATTTTATGCTTTTTCTGTTCTTCGAACTTGTCGACTATGGGTTTCATTAGTTGAGAATTCATTAATGAATCCGACAATTCTCCGGAATTAAAAATGGCTGGGGTCTCAATCTTTGCAAACGCCTCATCAAGTGCCTGCAATACAAGTTCAGTCCTTACATACTGAGGCTTCATTTTACCTCGCATGGTTCCTCTCAGGTAACAATAACTGCAGTTAAAGGGGCATCCGTATGCCCATCTTAGTTCCCAGAACATACCACATGCTATGTCGGGTGGAGTCTTATCAAAAGGTACCACGATACGGTTTCCTTGCCAAGCGTGTTCTTTTTCTTCTTTTGAAATTACCCTTTCTGGATGTTTTATTTTCTCAATTTTTTCTGGACTTATAAAATTCGTTAGTTTAGATGTGCTTCTTGAAGCTTTATTTCTCTTTTCACTTCTAATTGTTTTCCAAGCCTTTAAAGCGGCTTCCTTATGTTTTTTCCTTTCCTCTAAATTTTCCATAGCTATTCCAAGAACATTAATTCGAGCACTTTAATTTGCATTATAGCAAACAATTACACTGTATTTTTGTATAGTCCATATCAAGTTTCTCCCACATACTAATTGTTTCTTTGCACAAGGCAACCTTTGTAAAGTTATATTCCTCTTTTAGATGTTTGATGATTGAACTGTAAAGCTGATGTCGAAGGTCAAAGGCTATTTTTTTGCCCCAATTCGATTTTTCAGTTAGGAATGTAACCCAAGATTTATCCGAAGCATTGTTGATGGTGCTTTGTAAGCCTCTTAAAGAACCGAAAGTTATCCTTTCAGGAGTAAAATTATCAAAAATCATCTTTATCAAATCAAAATAATGATCTTGCCATTTTTCGATGGGAACTATCGGATCTATTCTAATACGAACATTATAACCACACTGATACAGATTTTTTGCTGCTTGAATCCTTTTTTTAATCGGAGGTGCCATTTCCCACTTCTTTGATACTACTGGCGCGTTTAAGCTAAAGCTAACAATTGTTTGCTTGTGACTTTTTATTTTTTCCAGATTTTTGGTGCAAGGCGATTTTGTAAGCAAAAGAACCTTATGCCTATCTTGTTGCTCAAACATGGGTATGATAAACTTGGAAAAAGGCTCTTTATCATTTTCAGTCATAAGAGAATCAGCAAGTTCACCCGCATTCAACAGTTCACAAGAACTCCCATCGTTCTCAAAAAAGCTCTGGACATGTTTCTGAATTTTACAATATTCTTTAACAACTGGTTTTGTTTTTGTATCCAGCATTCTAAGAGTGCCTTTCAGAAAGCACCAAGCACAATCAAAAGGACAGCCATAAGCCCATTTTAACTCTAGAAAGTGAGGGCATACTACATCAATTTGGTTTTTTGGAACGGCAGTTTTATCAAACCTTCTTATTATTGAGCCGTCACCGACACGCTCAACTTGGTTTTTCTTTGTTCCATCCAGTTGCATATATTCCGCGTACTTTACCCGCGGTAAATGTTCCATTAGTGTAGCCACCAGTTGGGGTAATTACTTTTGAGAATATATAACTTATTTATTATATTCCTTTTTTTCTCTGTAAAATTATGTTAATCAGTTAAAATGAGGTTCTAAATGCTTTTGCTTAGTGTTTGTTTTATTGTTTCTGTGAGTTTTTGGTTGTCTTTGGCTGATCTGACTGTGACTCTGAAGTAGCTGTCGTCTAAGCCCACGAAAGTGCAGCAGTCGCGGATTAGGATGCGTTCTTTAGCCAGCAGTTCTTTCAGCTTGGTGGACGTGATTTTTCGGTTCAGGATTTTCACAAGCAGAAAATTCGTTACAGACGGGTAAACGTGTAAGCCTTCGATTTCGCTTAGGTTCTTGGCAAACTGTGCTCTTTCCTTGGCAATTGTCCTCTTGGTGTTTTCTATAAATTCTGTGTCTTTAAACGCTGCAAGCGTCGCTACGCCTGCCAAACCGTTGATGCTCCATGGTAGCCTAACATTTTCCAGCTTGTTAATCAGGTCAGGCGCTGCTATGCCGTAGCCTAAGCGTATGCCAGGCATGCCGTAGAATTTTGTAACCGACCGAATCACGAAGAGGTTCTCGTACTCTTTCACCATCCCAGCCAGCGTGGTTTCTTGCCCTTTCTCTGCAAATTCGATGTAGTTCTCGTCTACGCTGAAGATGACGTCTTTTTTGTGGCAGAAATCAACAAGGTCCAAAACTGTTTCTTTACTGTACAATGTTCCCGAAGGACTATGCGGGTTGCAAATACACATAATTTTAGTGTCGCCAGTAACTGCCCTCTTAATTTTCTCTGTTTCCAAAGCAAAATTCTCAGGCAACTGAACAAACACTGCCTCGCCGCCAACCCTCAATGCTGCTTTCTCATACTCTGAGAACGAGGGGACAGGAATGAGCGACTTAAATCCACGGGGCAAAATCTCCGTAATGGTATAAATAAGCTCAATCGAGCCGTTGCCTAAAATGATGTTTTCCTCTTCAACCCCGTGCCCTACGTACTTGGCGATTTCCGATTTAAACTCAACAGGGTTAGGGTCAGGATAAAACCGAATCAACTTAGCGTTTTGCTTAACAGCCTCAACAGCTTTAGGCGAAGGTCCAAGAAAATTGATGGGTCCACTGAACTCAAACACATCTTCTATAGGAATATTGTATTTTCTGCTGAAACCCCAGATGTCTCCGCCATGGCTAACAAACCTGCGTTCTTTACATGTGCTCGACAGCTTTCTCTTCCTCCATTAGCCTGCTTATTTCTTTCTCAACTTGCAACTGAGCCTTAAAGTGAGCGTTATACAAGTTAACAACCTTGTATAGCCAGTAAACTACCCCGACGCCCAACGTAACTATGGTAATCAAAACATATGTTTTTATCGGTATCGTCTGCGGCATAAACATTTTTTGCGGAAAAGCAGCAGCGAGAAAAGCGTCCTGTTTTCGTTCATGCACCGCTAAATCTCTCGATAACAAATACAAAATTACAAAAACAGGCACAATCAAAATAATGCTGACAGCCCACGCCTTCGCATTCCTCTCTGCAACGTCCTCGCTTGTTGCTGGCGACTTCTTCCCCTGACGCCCCAAATAAGCAGCAATCTGCTTCTCCAACTCTGCTTCACGCCGAAAATGCCTATTTCTGCCCTCAATCAGGCGGTAGTACATGGGGAAAAATGCCAACCCGAAAGTAACAATCGCCCCCAAAAACCACATGGAAAACCACATTTTCCTGTCAGCATCAACTTTACTGTACATAGC
>JBEKHJ010000035.1:0-15217 GCA_050012335.1 Bathyarchaeia archaeon | reverse complement strand
TTCTTACTTTTTCTTCTTTCATTTTTCCACCTCCAGTTTGAACGCGTTTCTAAAAACTGGTCCTAACATGTTCTTCACTGTGCTTTCTAAAGCGTCGACTTTTAACATGATGATGCAGCATACTTCGCCGTCGCGTTCAAAACCGATTATTGCTAGTTTATCGCTGGGTTTTATCTTCGCTTTTTCTCTGAGGTCTTTTGGGAGTACTATTTGCCCTTTTGCGTCCACTGATACGACTGCATCAATTTTGCAGCATTCTTTGTTACAGCATTCTTTGCCTGCCATTTAAGGTCACAAAGGAACAGCGAGGTTGTCAGAATATTTAAACATTTCTGAATAGTAAGAAAATTCTGATTTATCTTACTATTATTAAAATCATGATAGCAGCATTAAATTTTTCACCTAAATCTAAAGCGAAATCCAAAGCTCTATCAGAATTTTCTGATCCGTCGACAGCCACTAAAACATTCCTAAGCAACATAAACTAACACTCCTCAAAAAAAATAATTCTTTTATCAACCATTAAGCTTTTTCTCAAACCTAAAGCATTAACGCAACTGCCTGTAACTTGCTTAATCTTGCCAATGCCAGATTATTTCTTCACCGATTCCTTTAAACAATATAAAGGTAAAGTGTAATTTAATACCTAAAGAGGCAACTGGGGGCTCACTAATAAATAAGCATATTCAAATGCTAACGGTCATGCTTATTATTGTAACAATGGTTTTATCAGCGTTCAATTTCCCCAGCACTAAAGCAACCCAAGAAGAATCTTCATGGACCAACATGACGCCTATGCCAACAGCGCGAGGCGGACTCGGCGTTGCAGTTGTAAACGGAAAAATCTATGCTATCGGAGGCTCGAGCGATAATTTACCTGTTAATAATAATGAAGAGTATGATCCCGTCACAAACCAGTGGACTGAAAAAATGCCCACGCCTACGGCCAGAAGCGGTTTTGCCATCGCGGTTTACAACAACAAAATATATGTTATAGGCGGAACAGTGGGCAACGGGTATATTGGAAACAACGAAGTATACGACCCTGCAACGAATACGTGGGAAACAAAAGCTTCCATGCCTACGCCCCGATCTGATTTAACCGCAAGTGTAGTGAACGATAAAATCTACCTAATCGGCGGAAAAAAATATTCGAGCACGAGCCCATATTTCAATGAAACTAACGTGAACGAGGTTTATGATCCAGCTAACGATAGTTGGTCTACAAAAACACCAATTCCAACGGCTGTTTACGGTTACGCGTCAGCAGTGATAAATGGCAAAATCTACATTATTGGCGGTTCAATGAATCCAAGCTCACCAGGAAGCAGTGTTTTCGTTAATTCCAACCAAGTATATGATCCTCAAACTGATAAGTGGAGTTTAGCAGCAAACTTGCCTGATGTAGCTACTTATGGGGCTGCAGCGTCAACTCAAGGCTTTATGGGTCCTTCACGACTGTATTTTATAGGTGGATATTTTTCGAATTCTTTTAGCGGTAAAACTCAAGTGTATAATCCAGACAATAACTCTTGGAGTACTGGTGTTTCGATGCCTACGCCTCGAGCATACTTGGGCGTTGCTGTTGTAAACGATGTTTTATATGCTATCGGGGGATTTGACGGCGAAAATTGGTTAAACGCAAATGAGCAGTACAAGCCTGTTGGTTACGGAACTGTTCCGCCTAAAGTTCAGATTACATCTCCTGAAAACAAAACTTACTCTAACGTGACCTTAGCTTTTGCCATTAACAGAGGCACCGAATGGATGGGTTACAGTTTAGATAACCAAGCAAATGTAACCATAAATAAAGAAACAAAATTACTTGACCTATCTCAAGGGGCACATAGCATAATAATCTATGCCAACGATAGCCTCGGCAACATGGGTTCATCTAACACAGTTTTCTTTTCTGTGGATACGCTTGCTCCAAACATTGTGATAATGCTTCCTCAAAACCAGTCGTATGGCTCCACCGATATCCAACTAACTTTCACAGTGAATGAGAACGCCACATTGGCTTACAGTTTAGATGGACAAGAAAAAGTAACCATAATTGGAAATGTAACTTTGCCAGCGTTATCTAATGGTTCCCACCGTTTAACCGTTTACGCTACTGATGAAGTTGGTAATTCGGGTTCGGAAACAGTTTACTTTAACATAGCGCCTTTTCCAACGATTACGGTTGCAGGAATCGTAGCCATAATAACCATTGCTTTGGCGGCAGGATACCTATTTTTGAAACGCAGAAAATCAAGTAACATCCAAGAATAGCATCCTTGTTAAAGTTACTTGGCCCGAAACAGGAAAAATTTGAGGTACTACTTTTACCCAAACAATAATTTTTTCTTTTTCTATGAGAAAATTTAAGTAAATAATAAACAATCATTCAGAGAAGGTCTCGGATAATGGGCTATGAAATTGACTATGCTGCTGGTGAACGAGCAGGCTGTTCTTCCAAACTGGTAATTGCAGACCGAATCTTTTACGTGAAAGTTTTTTCCTCTGAACCATCAAGATTTTTCTCTGGAGACCAAAAGGGCGTTATTCAGAAAGAAATTTCGAAAGCTGAATTTGACATGTGGGTTAACATCTTGGCTGATAATGAAGCCGATGCTTTAGATATTCAAAAGAAACTTTGTTTAGGAAAAAAATACTAGACGTTACACGTCTTTCCATCTTGTCTTTTATAGTTCTAAGCTAATTTTCGCTTGTTCGCTTGGAAAGCAGACGTCGCAATGATAAACAAGGTGTTATATCGACTTTTTGAGTATGCATTAGTTTTAAAAATTTATTTAGCTTTTTTAGTATTCAAAATCGATCTATAAATTTGAGTGGTTTTTTCAGCGTAACCTTCAATTGACTCACCTTGACTAATAGCCTTAAGACTATTTGCGCCAATATCCTCAGCAATAGATGGTTTTCTTATCAGCGTTTCTAATGTTTCTTTGATCTTGTTCACATCCTTAGGATTAACCACTAAAACTTCTTTGTCTTCTTCCAATTTGTTGTAAGGTTCTTTCTCGTGGAGTTCCTCGCTCATAAGAACGCATCGCCCTGTCGCCATAGCTTCCATGGGAGTTGTGGGAACATGGTAATCCAACGTAGGCGAGCTTGCCCCTTCCAAGTTGACAACACAGGTACACGATTTCAATATTGACGGCATCATCCATGGCGAAAAGAAGGGTAAGAAAAGTACCTTTTCAACAATGTTTTCGCTCTTGACTAGTGCCTTAAGCTCAGCAATCTTGTTGCCATTTGCCATGAGTACCAATAGAAAATCTTCGTTAATCATGCTACAAGCCTTCAAAAGCTCAGGCAGACACTTAGTTTCAAAATGATGTGTGATTTTACCGATGTAAGCAATTAGGGGAATGCCTTGAAAATAATTTTGATTTGTTACGTAGGCCGTCAAATCAAAAGGCGCAACTTTGGGATTAAAGGCTTGTAAATCCACAGGCGTTTGCGGCTGGATGAATATTTTGCCCGATGGGACTCCTAAATTGGCAAAGAAAGGGGCTTTTGAGGAATTAGTTATTATTCCATCGACATTTTTCAAAACTTTTTCAAGTAAGCAGTTAAGGTATGGCGAGGGATATAATCGCTGCAAATCGCTTCCAGCGTGACTAATAATCTGTGGAGTGCCAACCAAAGATTTAGCTAAATAGCCAGATATGCTGTAGGGCACTAGATACCTGGAATCAATCAATTCTAAATTGTACTCTTCAATTATTTCGATTGCTAAGCTTGCGAGCTTTTCGCAGTACATTTTGGAAAACGGAATATGGCTG
The DNA here is from genome assembly GCA_050012335.1 of Bathyarchaeia archaeon. GTDB lineage: Archaea > Thermoproteota > Bathyarchaeia > Bathyarchaeales > Bathycorpusculaceae > Bathycorpusculum. The sequence continues at coordinate 11,426 of JBEKHJ010000035.1, read as the reverse complement.
GGATTCGCTTCAAGCGTTGGCGAGGGATCTGTGCTGTGGACATACACATTTTTGGGCATGAAGTTCGGGTCGTTTAGGTCTAATTCTTCGCGATATTCGTCTTCTACTTCAAGTGAATTTGTGACTACATGGACTTTGTGTCCACGTTCACCTAACGCCTTAGCCAGCCAATAGACTCTTGAGGACACACCGCCTTCGATAGGTGGATATTTGCTAATTATACAGATTTTCATGGCTTACGACTATTCCAGACGTCTATGTTCTTTAACCTTTGTCATTTGTAAATCAGTTCATTTTCCAGCGCCACATCAAAGCCCATACTTTTTCTCTCAATGATTGATTTTGGCAGGTACTTTGACGCCAGAGCTTTTTCGATTTTTCTGTTAGTTATCTCTTTTATGGGTAGCGTTCTCAAGAATGCTATCAGGTTTGTTGAAAATAGAGGCGTATAGACATCTACGTTTAGAACCTTGGCGGTATGCAAAAGAGGTTCCATGTGGTTGGGCAAAAGAACCTTAACAAAATATTCCCAAACGGTCTCATAATCGTCTTCGCTGGATTTGGCTTGGTAGAGGAAATCTCTGAATCCTAAGCTAACCATTTCCTTCAAATGCTTTTGTGAATCAGGGTGTATATCTTCGAAACGTCGTATTTGTCCTGTTTCCTTATGACCTAAAGGATACTTGTGAAGCCAATAACCGCCAAAGCATTCGTCGCCACCATCCCCTGTGACAATAACTTTGGAGTAGTTGCGGGCGATTGAGCAAAGAATGAAAACATTTATGTCGCCTCTGAAGCTGTGTTGGCGAACTCTGTTATATTCGCTTGAATATTTTTCGAGTTCAAGATTGGAAAGGATTTTTTCATGGTGGTCAGTTCCAAACAGTTCTGCTACCTTGCGAGCATAAACAATGTCAGGATAATCATTATTCCTGGCTAATGTGAAGGTATGAATTGGAGCTTCAGGATACTCTTGCCTAATCAATGCCAATACTAGCGAAGAATCAATTCCACCAGATAGCAGCAGACTAATCGGTCTTTTTGGAATTGCCCGTATGTTACTTATAATTTCGTTTTCTAATTGTTCAATCATTGACTTCCCTTAAGAAATTTGTATCCTTCAGTTAAAGCGTAAAAACACCAAGCACTACCCTCTTCAATATAATGATCAGCCCACAACCCATCTCCCAACTGATTTCTCTTTATCCACTTCAATCCATTAGCAATAACATTTTGATCAATTTTATCAGGATATTGCAAAAGCCCAATCAGTGCTACACCAGTACAGAAAGGTGTACTTTCAACCGGATGACCTTTACAAGGTCCCCATCCATAATCTTCATTTTGTTGAGATACTAGCCATTCAACGGTGTTATTACGAAGACCAACATTCGCGAATTGGAAAGCAGTGCTTTTTAGCGACATCAGAAAAAGAGCAGCCTTATACGTTAACTTGGGATTTAAAACGAAATCTTTTCTCCATTCATTCTCTAACCATTCTAAACTGTCTCTATTTGATAAATCGGGTAAAAGATAAAGCAAAATACCCGTCACAGGAATTCGGCCTATATCTCTATTTGATCTTCCCCATCCGCCATTCTTAAGTTCCTGTTGTTTCAACCAACACCAACCGATTTGGTATTCTTGAGAATATTCCTCGAACGTCTTCAAAAATGCAACTGACCAAGCACTATCTTCAACATCAACCCAACCGCCATCCACTTTTTGGTTTAATAAGCAAATTTCTAGAATTTTTTGAAATGTACTGTTTTGTTTACTTGCTCCACTAATTCTCAAAAAAAATGCAACTCTGACCATTCGTTCAAGTTCAATATCCTTTTTAATATATTGCCTTAAAGTCAAAAGCAAAGCTATTAATCCCTTTTTAATAGATGCCTCGTAAGACTCTAAAATTTTTTCTGTGTAAAATGCACCCATGGATTACACATTAATTTCATTTAATTATATTTAATATCTTGTGATTCTCTATGTTCAATAATTGATTGTTTCTGAAGTTCAGAAAGAGTTTGGCAGCAAGACGCACATATATACTGGATTGAATCTCCGCGCTCATATGGAAAAGTACGAATATCCTCTTTCTCTACGAATTCTTCGCAAAAGTTACACCGTATTTTTTTGGTGACAACGCCGTTCTCTTTTTCAACTTTTACATATAATCCAATATCGCCTGGAAGGCAGCGAAGATTGTCCTTTTCTGAGAGCTTAGAACATAAATCTGTTCTAAGTGAGTATTTTAGTTCCTCCCCAAATTCCCCAACTATCACTAGTTTCTCTTTGCTTTTTGTTTGGTTGCAATCTGAAATTAGTTTTTTAGTGCCCCAAAATAGCAAATGATCTGATTTATAAAATGTTTTTTTAAACTCTTTAACTATATCATCACCACTTATTTTTCGAAGGCCTTCTTTTGTTTCATATATTTCATCATTGTAACCTATCTCGGCGTGTTTTATTGCCCCCAAATGGAGACACAAAATATCACATTCAGCAAAAAAATCACCCAATTGACTATAATAAGGAGTATCCCCAGTTATGCCAAAACAAAAATCGTCATTTTTGCTCTTTATCTTAATACCTATGGCATTCTCTCCAGCCAAATCATAGTGAGGTGTTTTAGTAGCTGATATTTCCACATCCGGTATTGGGGACCAGGAGCTTTTTAAATTTTCTAAGATTACCACATCGGTAAGTTGTTCCTCCCAATCCTTGATATGGCTATTAAATCTTTTATAGGCGGCTTTGCTTAGACACAAGTTAATTCTTTTCTTTTTAGTTTCTTCATCCCTTTTTGGGCATTTACCATATCGCTTATTTATCTGAAAAATGAGGTCCATAATGGGAAGCAAATCTGCACAATGGTCTAAATGCGCGTGCGTGACGATAATCGTATCAAGATCTTCAATGGAGAATTTTTCATTACTGAAGTTTTGAAGAAAGTTATATCCTGGGTCTATAACAATGTTCTCAGGCCTTTTATCTTTCGTCTTTATTCTGATAAGATACCCGCCGCCTAAACTACCCATAGCATCTCGCCGGAATAAGCCAGGACTGAAGGAGTTCCACCTTCTCAATATAACTAATTCAGCTAAAATCTTTTCTATTTCACAGTGGGTGAAATTTGATCGCCCAAATAAAACATTGTCAAAACGTTTTTCATTTGTGTCCAAACGCTGTCTAATAATTTTTCCTTCCAAACCTTGGTTTTTAAAAAAATAATGGTCAATTTCCTGAACAATACTTTTCTCTTCTAAGGGAAGGTTTTCATTTTTAATTTTTTGTCTTTCACATATCTTGTCTTCACATTGTTTAATTCTATGAAGTTCAGACTTACTATTACAAAGCTTTTCGATTTTAATATGAAGCATCCATAAAATGTCATTTAGACATTCATCTGTTAATTTAGTCGTTAGATTATCAGTCTCACATATTATACATAAAATCGTAAAAAGCAGATTTGAGTCATTACATTTATTTATAATATCTGCCCGATCATTTTCATTTGTGCAAAAGTCATCTAGACCAATTTTTTTGGGGCCGATAGAGCACAGAAAGTTCTCCACGGATTTTTTGTTAAGTTCTAACTGACCTGATTTATCTTTGCACTCCTTAGCCAATAAGGCATACAATACCCCCAGATACTTATAGGCCTCAAGCTTTGGTTCGGTCTGTTCGCGTTTCTCCATGTTCTCAATTTGAGTAGTTATGATATCAGCGATTTTTTGTGCGTTTTTTATCATGCTATTCTCAATTTCAATTTTACTTTTTAGCTCTTCAATAGTGCACCTAAACAAGCAATTTAAAGCGCTGAAACCTTGAAACGTAATTTTGTGCCTTGCTATTAAATGCCAGTTTTCGTCATTTTCGAAAAATTTTTCAAGCAATTTCTCTTTAGCCGATTTATATTGCGCTTGGTCTATAAGCGAAGAGACATATTGTAAAAATGCATCCCAATAACGAACATCATCTTCAAGTAATTTGTTTTTATCATTGTCTGATTTGTTTTTATCATTGTCTGATTTGTCTTTATTAATAGGCAGTAGCTCTTCCAACAATTCAGTTGCTTCTTTGCCCCTGCCTTGATCAATAAAAATTCGACCTAAATTCAAAATAGCGGATTGATAATTAAATTTTAAAGAATCACAATCATCGTTATCTATTATAATTCCAAAACTTTCCTCAGCCTCAGATAATAATTCTGAATAGTTTTCCGCGATAGCACGATTATAAATCGCAATTAGATATAACTCGTGAAGTGTAGAATTAATTAAATTATTTTTAACATTATCGTGTCCTGTAATTTCCTGTTTCGAATTAAGTTCTTGAATATTTTTTTCGATTAAAGTCAATGCTTTATCGGCATATCCTTTTGAAAGGGCTGAGTTTTTGACCCCTGAATAACAAATACTTAAATCATTGTAAAACAAAATTGCCCAAATATCTTCTTTAAACTCGGTTTCTCGCAATTCACTTAGTGCAATATGAAGCTGATTGGCAGCTTCTTCAAATTGTTGTTCTTCGAATTTTAACAGAATTTTTCCTTTTGGGACCTTTCTTGCTTCCAACCTTTTACTCTTCGCATCAAATAGCTGATAAATCAGCCATTTTTCAAAGTCTTCTCCAGCTTTTTGTTTCGGGAGCTCTTTAGTTCCATGATCTTTAGAGCCTAAACAGATATTTTGCATTTCATCTATATTCTTAACAAATTCGTGATAAGGTCGAATTTCTTGGTTAAGTTCTACTAACTCTTGTTCCAACTCTTTATAAAACCATGAATTAAAATCAGTTTTATCCATAAATTCTTCAAAGCGCATACTTTCTTTCATGGCTTTAAAAAGAGTATTACTAATTCGCCGTTCGTTAACCAAGATAATCCCTTAGCAATTATTCGTTTCAACGAATTATCTGCAGCCATGACAGCCAGAGCATTGGAGACAGAAGCGTCCGCCATTGAGTTTTTCCATTATTTCTGTTGGGAAGGTCATTTGTTGTTGTTTTTCAAACAGCGGTTTTTGGTATACTGCTTTTTCTTTGTTTTGAGTGATTTTGTTATTTTCCATTGCCTATTTTACCCCCAGTTCTTGCTCATCACCCATTTCTTTCTGGGTGATTACATTGGCAGTTATGAATTGGTTGATGAGGCTTTTAAAATCTTCCATTATTATCTCTTTGCTTACTCCACTTCCCAAGTACTTCTCAATGTAAAGTTGACGAATCTCACCAACCGTTCGCTTACCATCGAAAAGGGATAACGCAAAGTAGGATGATTCATTTAGATCCCAGCACTCGCCAGTGTCGGTGTCGAATAGCCACATTAGCGAGTCATCCAGCCGGTACAGGAACTGGTTATCGGCAAGCTTCATTACCGATTTGTTTATGTCGTTTTTTTCCAGCATTGTGGGTCCTCCGCTAGGTAGTCTCCTGTTAGGGCATAGGCTGTTGCTCTGCAGCCTCCGCATCTTGGGATGTATTCGCAGTTGTTGCATTTTCCTTTTATGTTTTTCTTGTTGCGTATGTCCCAGAGAACTTTTGATGTATACCATATTTTGAATAGGCTTTCGTTTTTTAGGTTTCCAATGGGAATGGGCAGTCTTCTGCAAGGCAGCACTGTCGCGTCGGGAAGAATGGAGAGGCTGTCTATTCCAATTGAGCATGAAGCGCCCACTTCTTTTTCCAAAGGTAAGCAACCGACGCTGTTTTCGGCTCTTTGAGGATCACATAGAACCCATAGCGTGCGGAGCTTCAGAATGGCTAAAGGTGATCCTTTAGCAAATTCCGCATCAGAGCGCTTAACTATGTAAGAAAATACTTTTTCCAACTCTGCAGTACTTAAGATATAGTCAGCAAACGATTTGCCTGAACCCTCGGGAACCAACCTCTCAAAAGTAAGAGTATCAACTTTATTTTCAAGCGCCAAGTCAATTACTCCTGCTACGTCTGCCGCATTCTTCTTGTGCAGGGTAACCATCCATCTGACAGGTACATTTTCGCTCTTTAACAGCTGAGTAGTTTCAATAACCTTATCGAAAATTCCCTTACCCCTGATACCATCATTTGTTTCCCGCGTTCCTTCTATTGAGAGCTGAATATAATGAAGCTTAGTCAGTTTCTTTATTGATTCAATATTCTCCTTAATCAATGTGCCATTTGAAAGGATGCCAATCTTTGTTATATGCGGTTGATGCTCCAAAAATTCAAGAAAATCAAACAAATCCTTCCGAACAAAAGGTTCGCCGCCAGTGACTCCTATCCGACCCTCCTTGCCCCATTTCTCAAGGGTAAACTCGATTTTTCTAGCTATTTCTTTAAGGTCTTCAAGTGGAAGTTCTGAAGACTGCGAATAATCGTCTTGATAGCAATGCTCACACCTTAAATTGCATTTATCAGTTATATGCCACTGAAAATAGAATTCTTTCTGGGGGTTGACGACTTCGGGGGCAGATTCACTTGAGTTCGGCAATTGGTTACTTAACATTACGGGTGCGCAATCTCCCATGTAATTGTACAAATACCAACCTTTGTATAATTAACTTTTTTCACTTTAGCTGGATTTACAAATGTCTACACAAAAAAACAGAATTAAGAAAAAATAATTGATGCCAAAAAAATTGGTTGAAACGACACTTTTGGGTTTCGTTGCTCATTGACTTTCAAAAGACCTATTAGATTTCCTATTAGAAAAAAACAATTTTCAAAAGAATAAATATATATTAAAACCCTCATGTGTATTTAGCTCAATTTGGTTTCCTGATTAGATTAAAATTGAAAGCAAGTTCGTTGGCATTCGACTTAGCTGCCCTTTCAACCTTTTTCCACCTTTTCCTACCTTTTTTTACCTTTTTGCACCTTTTCTAGCCTCAACCTACAACCAATTCAAACCCTACACCAAAAAATCAACCCAAAACAAGCCCTCCAGAAAGGGGAAGGAGGGTACTATTTACTATAGAAATCAGAGTGTTAAAAGCACAACAACAAATCATAACTAAAAGCACCAGCTAAACACAAATAAGACCCTCAAGTACTAGAAAATGAAGAGGAAATGGCATGACTGTTCATTTAATTCCTTGGGATACTAAACGTAATCTAATGGTGGAGGCAAATCGCCTATATGATGCAGCTGGAACTTTCGATTGCGTACAAAAGGGTGATCTTGTAGCCGTTAAATTGCATGTGGGAGAGTTAGGTAACCCGTATTATGTGCAGCCTTTTTTCGTCCATGATATAATTCGCAGGGTTAAGGAGGCAGGCGGCAAACCATTCCTTACAGACTCAAACACGTACTATCATGCGCAACGTAACAATGCCTATGACCATATGGTTACGGCGTTGATGAACGGGTTCAACATGGCGCCGTTTATTGTGGCAGATGGGCTTCGAAGCGAAAATTACCGATTGGTAAAAACCAAGGGTATACTGCAGGAAATCGAAGTATCTGGCGCCGTTGCTGAGGCTGACGCCATGATTGTTGTCTCGCATGATAAGGGTCATGAACTCAGCGGGTTCGGCGGTGCCATAAAAAATCTCGGCATGGGCTGTACACCCAGAGCGGGCAAGCTTCGGCAGCATAGAACCGTAGGCTTAGAAATAGATGAATCCAAATGTATTGGCTGTGGCAAGTGCAAAGAAATATGTGAAATGAGCCTGCCCGAGATTATCGAGGGAAAAGCAAGAAACACGTCTCCTTTATGCATGCGCTGCCCAATGTGCAAACATGGTTGTCCAATGGAAGCCATAAGTTTCACTCATCAGGAGAATATCTGCAGGGCACTCGCGTCAGCCGCTTATGGTGTTCTCTCCACCTTTAAGGCAAATAAAGTGTCATACGTGAGTTTCGCCAAAGACATTACTCCATACTGCGATTGCTTACCTAACCCAGGCGAAGTCATCATGAAGGACGTAGGCATCTTTGCCTCTAACTCGCCAGTCTCAATTGATGCCGCATTCCTTGGAATGATTGACTATAAAGTATTCAACGACGCGTCTCATGTAGATTGTATGTTGCAGGTTCGAGAAGCCAAAGACCTCGGCATTAAAGGCGAAGTGAAACCAAAGATAACCAAAATAAGCTAAACCGCTAATTTACCTTCTACTTTTCGTTGGTTTTTAGCGCTTGCACTTTTCTTCGTTTTCTCTTAATTAAGTAAACGACAAACACAAGTACGACCGCAGCTACAGCGGCTAAGATTAAGTAACGCAAGACACCAGCAACCTCGGTCCAATTACTTCCCAAATACCAGCCAACATAAATCAAGACTATATTCCATAACAGACAACCTGCAGTGGTGAAAGCCACAAACTTCGCCAATGACATTCGCACTGCTCCTGCAGGGAACGAAACTACAGTTCTGAATCCTGGTATGAGACGGCCTAAAAACACCATGGAAGCACCATGGCGGTTAAACCATCTTGCAGCAATTTCAAGTTGATTTGTGGAGAAGAGAACTCTGCCTAAAACCCGGTGTTGAGTAAGGGATTGAACGCCTTTTAACCCGATATAGTAATCAACCAGTGAACCTGCTATCCCTGCAATAGTTGCAACTATGACGGTTATCCACAGGTTAAGTTGCCCCATGGAAACTAAATAACCTGCAAACGGAAGAACCGCCTCGCTTGGGATAGGTAGAGAGCTTGATTCAAGCAGCATCAAAGTGAAGATGCCAGAGTATCCCCATGAACTCACTGTTGGAGCGCCCTCAATAAAAATGTCCTCCAAAACCTCAAAAAGGACATAAACTGCAATAACGATAACAATGGCTGCAACAATCAACTGTGGCGCTTTTCTTCGCAGCTGTTCAAGACTTCGATGTGACACCAATGTGCATCGCTTGAACTTAATGTCCAACCTGAATGTATTTTAGTTTATTCCTATCAAAATAAAAAAGAGTGTGAACGCTTACTGCAAACAAAAGTGGGTTTTGATGTATATTTCTTATGCTAGGTTACGCTCTCTAAAGAATCGGAAACTAATCATAATAGCACAATATTTGGAACTAGAAAAAACTAAATGCTGTTAAATATACTATGGCTTGAGTGAGCAGAGTGAGAGCTAGCACAAGAGTGGCTTTAGCGTTAATAGTTTTTTTATTCTTGAATGTTGGGTTGGTGTATGGTTGGAGCAACGGAGGCTATTCCACTGATACAACGCATCCAAAGTATGGAACGCATGATTGGATAGCTCAACATGCACTAGATTGGTTGCCTACCCAAGAAAAACAATACATACAAGACAATCTTGCAGTTTACCTTTACGGAACAGAGCTGCCGGATAATGGGGGCGCTTCAGACGGCATTGGCGATACCACAAAACACCATGTTTACTATTCAGCCTCTGGAACTCTACTAGATGATGCTTCAGCACAGAGAGCAAAAACGGAATACAATATAGCGTTAAACTATCTAAAGGCTCAAGATTACGCTGATGCTGCAAAAACGGCAGGAACAATGACTCACTACATTGCTGATTTAGCCGTATTTGGACATGTTATGGGTTCATCAACTCCGTGGGGAAGTGAAATACACCATAGCGATTATGAAGATTATGCAGAAGCTAGAACCACAAGCTACTCAGGCAGCTTTAATACTTACCTGTCGTTTGATGGCAGCCTCTCTAGCACATCAGCATATAATGCTGCCATAAACCTAGCTTATGATACAACCTTTGGCGGAAGCAGTCATTTAACATGCGTATGGATGGATAACAATTACAATTGGAACAATCCAACCTTTAGTGGCAGATGCGGAGAATCACTGAACCTAGCAGTGAACACTATAACTGATGTGCTGCATTCTTTATATCAGGAAGCAGCAGCCTCTTCCACCACAACGCCAACTTCAGCCCCTTCACCGACCTCATCGCCTAGCCCAAGCTCAACGCCCAGTCTAAATCCAACACCAACAATTCCAGAGTTTCCTTTTGAGATAGTAATTGCATTAGCCATTATAATAGCAACAACTTTAAGCACGCTTCTTTTGAAGCTAAAAAACCCTTCCAGAACAACGAAGGGTTGATTTTATAATTGTTGCTCTAGCGTTCTTTAAACTACTAATACATTGATGACTTGCAAAAGCTCAAAATATTCACTTCTTCAGATCTTGGTTATCACTGCCTATTTAAGAAAATACATTTTGGCATAATGAAAATATGAAGTGAAAAATGGTGGGGCCGGCCGAATTTAAGCCGATGCCCCTGTTTGATTTTTTTGGTTAAAGCCTGTTAGTTGAATTCTTTTCTCTCAAAGAGCAGCAAACCCAAAATTGTAGTGACTATGAAGTACAGTCCTATGATTGCGAGTCCTTCTGGTATCGTAGCGTGGAACGTGGTGGTTGTAATGGTCTGGTTTCTGAAAGTCTCTGTAGTTGTGATTTGATGTAGTGGGTAAGGCGATGTTAGAACGTTTCCTACTATTCCTGCCCCATAAGTCAGAACAAACCATGGTTCAATCCCGACAAGGCCAGAGACGAGCGTTTGAATTAGCGTGAATCCGAATAGTAAGAGGATAACGGTTGCAAGAATAGATATGGAGCTGCTCTTAAACAGTGAACTGAAAAAGAATGTGAATCCCATGACTGCCGCGAGATAAAACCATGCGAAAAGTAAGGACCAAACGAATTGGTACGGCACGCCTGCTGAGCCAAAATAGTAAACTCCATTTGCGATTGTAATCACTGTGAAAACGACGAGTATTGCAGTAGCGGCTAAGAAAGCCGACAGCCACTTTCCAATATATATGGAAGACCTTCTAATGGGGTTAGGGATTCCGAAGTAACCTGTCTTATTCTGAAATTCCCCTGAAATTGCGTCTCCACCGAAGAAAATTCCTGAAAGTATAATTACAAAAGTAACGATACTGAAACTACTTGCGCCACCCCACCAACTAGAATAGAACCCCAAGTTTGAAGATAGAAAACCTTCAGGACGCCGCCATGCCACTACGATAGTAAGAGCCGCTGCTATTAAGAGAGTAATAATTAGAAGTATAAGGAACCTGCGTGACCTAAAGTATTCGAGAAACGTGTACTTCATCGTGATGCCGACTTGCGCCATGCTACTCGGCACTTTATTCCCAGAGATTGTTTCTGTTTCGTTCATGTTTATCACACCGTATCCTTAATCAGATTGAGATAGACGTCTTCGAGCTCTGAGGACGCTGCTCTGTACCTTATGACTCCAATGTTCAGTTTTACCAAATCAGAGAGAATCCGTTCTTGCACATCCAAGCCTCCGCTGAACCTAATCCTTAGGTTTCTATCATCTATTTGCTCTGCTGAGACTACTCCGGAAAGTTTCGCGATGTTCCGTGTTACTAATTGGGCATCGATGGGACGCTGAAGTCCAACTTCGACCATGCTTGCCCCTCCAGAAAACTTGGCAGTCACATTTGAAATTGTGTCATAAACGATCAGCTTGCCAT
>JBEKHJ010000034.1:0-15386 GCA_050012335.1 Bathyarchaeia archaeon | reverse complement strand
CCAGAAGAAGCGCCGACGCAGGCAACAGTTGAACCAGTAATTGAGCCAGTTATCGAGCCGGTAATAGTGGAGGAGGCCATACCGCAGGCCCACCCTTTAGAAGCGCCTCAGGGGGCGCATACGGAAGTAGCCACAGAAGAAGCCGCAGCCGAAACAGAAGCAGAAGAATCCAGTGAAGAAAAAACTGAATAAACCATTTTTCCTTTTTTCTTTATCTTTAATTTTCAATCATGTTAGTATTAAGTTTTCAAAAGAGACTGCAATAATTTGATAGCAGACCATGCAGCCAACGCACTTGTACGTGGATTCTCAGGATGAGTGTCGTTCGCAAAACGCAAAAACATTTCACCGAACCGCCATTTAACCTGAATCTCATGCGTGTTACGTTTAACCGACGGATCAGAAACCACTCGTACTTTCACTTTGGCTGGTTTAACAGTTAACGCTAAAGTGGCGGCAACATTCATTTCTCTTGGAAACAGCCTAGCAGCTTCTTCAGCATAGCCCTCATAAACAATTTTTTCTTCTTTATTGTCAGTCTCTAAAGCTTTCGGATTCTTGCGTGAAGTCAAAACTACCTCGTCAATCCCAGCTAAAGCCGCACTGGCAAGCGCATCTAAACCGCCGATAGCACCTGAAGGAACATGAACCCTGCTTAAATCAACATTCAAACTTAACAATGCACCAGTGCTCATCACAATTAGCTCGATTCCTGCAGAAACAATTTTTGGGACATAATCTTTAGCCGCCTGCTGCGACGCCGCTTCCACAACAACCTTAGGCTTTAAAGCAAGCAATTCATCAACGCTTTCAACAATTGTAACGGGAAAATTGAGTGTGCTCTGGAGCTTCTGCGCTTTTGAAGCGTCAAAGTCGTAAACAACCAGCTCGTCACAGACTACTATTTTTCGTTCGATAGCTTCTGCTAGTACAGTGCCAATCGCACCGCACCCTATTAATCCGACCTTTTTGTTTCCTTTTTTGTCGCTCATGCTTTGCACCCTAATATTCAGCTTTGATGTAAACATCGTAAGGACTGACTTGCCGACCCTCGCACTGTTTTTCAGAGAGAACCTGGATATTGGCAACCTTTAAGGTTCCAGTAATGTCTGCATTGCCTGAAGAGATAATTTTCGCGTTCTCGTCACTGCCAGCGTAAATGATTAAGTTTTTAACTGGCGCATTAAGAGGCAACTTTTTCTCTGCCTTATCATGCCGCACTTCGCTGATAACGGCAATAATCAAGTCACCGTTTTTCTCTGCCTTTTCATTCACAAGCGCCGAATTGAACTGTGGCCAGGGCGAAATCTGCAAGCTTTCAAAGCCCTTGTAATCAGCGAACATGTGCTGGTAAATTTCTTCAGTCAAATGCGGAGTCACAGGCGCCAACAACTGCAATATGCGGTAGAGAACCTCGTAGAGTGTGCACTGAGCTGCCAACCGTTTCGCTTGACCATGCACATCAGGATTGTAAAGCCTATCTTTAACTGCTTCAACGTAATAGTCGCAGAAAACGTGCCATGTGAAATTTCGGATATCTTCAACAGCAATGTTAAACTGGCATTTTTCAAAAGCCTCGGTCACCTTCTTCGTCAAGTTTTCAGCTTTGCTAATAATCCACTTGTCTAACGGCTGAAGCTCCAAATCAGCCTGTACACTAGGCTTATAGTCAGCTAAGAGTTTACTTGTGAAACCTGAAACATTCCACAGCTTAACCAAAAAGCGCCTGCCATATTCAACATCCTGAGCGCGATATGGGATGTCTGAGCCAGTTGCTCCACCGCCAGCAGCCCATTGGCGAGTAGCATCAGCTCCATTCTTGTTTAACACTTCAGGCGCAGCAGCATAATTCCTAAGCGATTTGCTCATCTTTCTGCCATCCGAGCCAAGCACCATGCCGTTGATAAGGCAACTCTTAAACGGCTTCTCATCAAAAAGCGCCAAGTGCCGAACCATCAAGTAATACGCCCAAGTCCTGATTATGTCAGTGCCTGAGGGATGAACGTCAGCTGGGAAAAGATGCTTCCAATCTGCCCTGTCAGGCCAGCCAGCGTGAACAGCGCATGTTATTGATGAATCCATCCATGTGTCGAAAACGTCTTGTTCGCCAGTGAACTCTTTGCCGCCGCATTTTGGACACTTATCTATGCGTGGGTTCTCCAATTTCGGGTCTATTGGAACCCAGCCCTCTTTGGCTATGATTAGTTCGCCGCAGTTTTTGCAGTACCAAACTGGAATCGGTGTGGCAAAAAGGCGTTGGCGGCTTATTACCCAGTCCCAATCGAGCGATTTTGCCCAGTCGATTAAGCGGTTTTTCATGTAATCAGGATACCAAGCTATCTCGTTCGCCGTTTTCTCCACGGCGTCGGTTAATTTGCGGGTGTTCATGAACCATTGTTTTCGCTCAAGGATTTCCACATGAGTCTTGCAGCGGTCACAAACGCCTACTTCCTGCATGATTTTCTCGGTTTTCTCAAGCAACCCAGCTGCCGTGAGGTCTTCAACTATGGCTGCGCGTGCTTGGTTTATTGTTAAGCCAGCGTATTTGCCGCCGTTCTCGTTAATGCGACCGTTCTCGGTGAGAAGCATTATGACGGGAAGCTTGTGCTTAATGACTGTTTTAACGTCCTCTTTGTCGCCGTAGGTGCATATCATGACCACGCCAGTGCCGAAAGCTGGGTCAACGCATTCATCCGCGATGGCCGTCACAGACCGGTTAACGATTGGTACAACAATTTTCTTGCCAACGTACTTGCTATATCGCTCGTCATTAGGGTTAACCTCGATGGCGACGCAGGCAGGAATAAACTCTGGTCTGGAAGTTGCGATTAACGCGTACTCATCTGTGCCCTCAAATGGGAAACGGATGTAATGCAGTATGCCTTCACGCTTCACGTAATCTACTTCAGCGTCAGCAATTGCGGTTTCGTCTCTGGGGCACCAGTTCACTGGGTGCGTGCCCTGGTACATGTAGCCCTTTTTGTAAAGCAAAATGAAGCTTAACTGCGTGCGTCTCCAGTAATCTGGATCCATTGTGCGGTACTCTGTTGTCCAATCTATGCTGCAGCCCAGCTTGAGTATGCCTTCTTTCATCATGGCAATGTATCTTTCCACAAGCTCCATGCACCATTTGCGGAACTGGTCTGGGGGCACGTCTCGTTTGCGTATGTTGTGTGTTTTTTCAACTTGGATTTCTATGCCTAAGCCATGGCAGTCCCAGCCTTGCGGGAAGAGCACGTTGAAGCCTTGCATGCGTTTGTATCGGGCTACCATGTCAAAGTACGTCCAGTTGAGCACGTTGCCCATGTGAAGTTCGCCTGATGGATATGGCGGCGGAGTGTCTATGCTGTAGGGAACGCGTTTTTTGTCGTTCCAGTCGTAATGGTAAATAGCCATTTCTTCCCATTTCTGTTGCCACTTACGTTCAATTTCTGTGAAATTGTATTCTTTAGGCATAGGCTGCATGCTAATCAATCCTACTCGTTATTGTTGACGGTAGGAAAACTAAAATATAACCTAAAAACATTATCCCATCAATAAGGTCTCGGGGAGCTGGGAGCAAACGTAACCCGGCTGAGAGGACAGCTAAGGCTGCTGTCGACCCTTAGAACCTGAACCAGATAATACTGGCGGAGGGAAAAAAAGTGAAACAACAAACTGAACCGACTAAAAATAATAATATTTTCTCAACCAAGATACTAGCAGAAATAATTGTATTTGTTGCAATGGCAGGAGCATTAGCTCTGGTTAGCCACTCCTTCTTCAGCCTGCCTCAAGGGGGCTCAATTAACCTTGGGATGGTGCCTATCTTTTGGCTGGCACTTAGAAGAGGACCAAAAATAGGCATATTTGCAGGCGCCGTGCTTGGCGTGGTTGACCTTGCGATTGAGCCTTTCGTTGTTAATCCTGCTCAATTTATCCTTGATTATCCATTGGCGTTCGCTTGCCTTGGACTTGCCGGATTCTTCCGAAAACTTGAAGTTGTTGGCCCGATTGTCGGCGTCATTGTTGGTGGGACAGGCCGTTTCATATCTCACTTCGTTTCAGGTGTCATCTATTTTCCCCAGTACGCACCAGCAGGTATGAGCCCAGTCGTTTACTCCGCATCATATAACGCAATCTACATGGTGCCAAGCATTATAATCTGTGCATTTGCAGTTTTCCTACTGCAAAAAAGCAAGACTCTAAACATTTACATGTAAGGTTTACGGAAACATGGGAAAACTACCTAACAAAGAACTGAAGGCGCTCTTAAGCTGCATAAAGAAGGATTCGCGAGTTGTTATTCCGCCAATGGTTGGCTACGATTCAGGTGTTCACCTCTTAGATGGCAAGTACGTAGTAATAGCGACTGACCCATGCACTGGTGTCCCGGAAGAATGGTTCGGTTGGCTACTAATCAATTATGCGGCTTCAGACGTTGCGCTATCAGGAGCTAAACCAGAATTCTGCACAATCAACCTATTAGGACCACCCTCAACCAAACCAGAAGTTTTCCAAAAAATAATGAAGCAAACATGCAAGGCAGCAGACGAATTGAACATAGCAATCGTTCGAGGACATACAGGCATGTATGATAGCCTTTCAGACTTGCTTGGTGTCGCCACGGTATATGGGTCGGTTCAACCTGAAAAGTTGATTACGCCCGGGAACGCTAAGCCAGGAGACCTGATATTGTGCACTAAGCTGCTTGGTTTAGAAACAATCACAAACTTCTCGCTAACTCACAAGGCAATGGCGCAAAGACTCTTCGGGGCTGGGCAGCAAGAAAAACTTGCTAATCAGGTTCGCATGCAAAGTTGCGTAAAGGAAGCCTTGCAACTGGCTGAAATAAGCGGTGTCCATGCCATGCATGATGCTACAGAAGGAGGATTCGTAGCAGCGCTAAACGAGTTGGCTGAAGCATCAAAAGTGGGTTTTAGGGTGAATTGGGAAAAAATACCTGTTTGCAAGGAAGTGTTAGCTTTGCAAGATTACTTTAAGTTTAATGATAATCAGGTGTTGGCGGTGTCTTCAACAGGCACAATCTTGGCGGCGGTTGATGCTCAAGCTCAAGAAAAAGTCAAAACCACATTGAGCAAGAACGGACTTTCGGCCTGCTTTTTGGGTGAATTCACGAAAAATAAAGAACACGTTCTAATCAAAACGGGAAAGGAAGTGCCTTTTCCACAGGTTGCCGACGACCCTTACACATTGATTCTTTCTGGAAAATAAGCTTATTTTTTCAATTCAGATAACACAAAGTTTACTATTTCTTCGGCAATGTTGACTTTCGTTACCGCCTGCAAACCTTTCCATCCAGGCTGACTGTTGACGTCTACGATGCGTGGTCCTTTTGGTCCTTCAAGGATGTCTACGCCCGCGATTTTGCAGCCCACAGCCTTTGCTGATTTTATGGCTAATTCTTCGAATTCTTTGCTGATTTTTGTTGGTGCTGGTTTGGCTCCTTGGCTGTAGTTGGTTTTCCAGCCTTCAGCTACGCGGCGCATGGATGCGATTACTCGGCTATCTATGACGAATGCACGTATGTCCGAGTGTCCATGAGGTACGAATTCTTGCATGTAGATTACGCCGTGATGGAAGGTTATTGCTTTGAAAACTGTGTCGGCGATGTCTGCGTCAACTATGCGTGTTGCGCCTTTTCCTCTGGAACCGAAAATTGGTTTAACTACCACGTCTCCGCCTAGTTCAGAAAAAGCCTTTAGCGCTTCGTTTACGTTTTCAGTGGCTAATGTACGTGGTACAGGAATGCCTTCGTCCTCAAGGATGGCTAAGATATCGTATTTATCGACACAGTGTTCAATTGCGGTTGGCGGGTTCACCATGTAGAAGCCTTGGCGTTCAAGTTTGTAGAGCATATCCATTCGGAAAACCAGTTCCTCAAGTGAACCGCGTCCAATTGGACGGATAATAAGCGCGTCTAAATCGTCAAGGATGCTGGTGCCGTTAACTTTGAAGTTGGGTTTGTACGCGAGCCTTGCGACCAGTTTGGGGAAAGTGAAACATTCGTAAGGAATGCCTCGTTTAGTTAGGGCTTCCCGAACTTGCGTGCTGCTCCATGCTTCCATGTTCCGCGTCATTATTCCAAATTTCAATGTAAGGTCTATCCTTGCCTAGTCTTTATGGAAGATGCTTATTGATTATGCTCTTAAAGTTTCTGTGAAGGAAATTACCTAAACCAAGTTATTTCACATTTTCAAGACGCAACGTGTTTAACAAAAGAAGCATTGTAACTCCATCGTCGCCTGAAGCTACTGTGAACCATAGTGGAGTTAATCCCATTAATCCCAAAGCGCCAAGAATCAATTTAACAACGAGCGACGCTGCAATATTTTGCTTAGCTATCCCCATTGTTTTTTCACTTAACTTAATCAGGTAAGGAATTTGCGCCAACTCATCTTTCACCAACACCACATCTGCAGATTCTAAAGCAACATCAACCCCAGCTGCACCCATGGCAACTCCAACGTCTGAAGCGGCAAGCGCAGGAGCATCATTAACGCCGTCACCGACCATTGCTACAAGCCCGTCTTTACCCTTCATTTCCTCAATGCATTTCAACTTGTCCTCAGGGAACAGTTCCGCGTAAACTTCATCAATCTTTAAGATGTCCCCGGTTTCCTTGGCAATCTCTGCTCTGTCGCCAGTTAACATGGCGGTCTTTATTCCGTTCTTTTTCAAATCATTTATTGCTTTTAGGGCATCTTCCCTAACTTGGTCCACAACGCAAACTGTAGCTAACCCTTCTTTATCGACAGAAACACAAACTGAAGTATGGGTGTCATTTTCAGTTATTTCAAAGGCTTCCTTGCAGTTGCAACCGAATTCTTTCATCAACTCTAAGTTGCCAACCGCCACAAAATTTCCGTCAACATTGCCCACGATGCCTTTCCCGGGAACCTCAGTGACATCGGTTACCTTGAACTTGCTTAGGTCAACGCCTTTTTCCGTGGCGCGTCTAACAATGGCTTGAGCGACGGGATGATTCGAAAACTGGTCGAGTGCAGCAGCGTAAGCCAATGCTTCCTCTTCAGTTCTTTTCACAAGCCGTACTTCATGAACTGCTGGTCTTCCCAAAGTTAGTGTGCCTGTTTTGTCAAAAACGACTCTTTTTACTTTGGCTAATTTTTCAACGTAGATTCCGCCTTTGATTATCACTCCTCTTCTAGCCGCAATTGTTATTGCTACAAAGACTGTTGCAGGAACCGAAATAATGAAGGCGCTTGGGCAAGAAACCACAAGAAGAATAAGCGAACGGTATAACCACACGTTAAAAGACATGCCAGCCACCAACGGTGGCAAAGCAGCGGTTAAAACGGCTAATACAACAACTATTGGAACGTAAACTTTCGCGAACCGGTCAACAAGTTTTTCTATGGATGCTTTTCGTTTGCCCGATTCAACCACAAGCACCATAATTCTCGAGACAAGAGTTTCACTGGCCTTTTTTGTGACAGCAATCTTTAGAGGGCCACTCATGTTTAATGTGCCAGCGTAAACGCAATCGTTCACTTTCTTAGTCACAGGCACAGATTCACCAGTAACTACGGCTTGGTCAACATGCGAGAAACCCTCAACAACATTGCCATCTAAAGGTATCCGTTCGCCTGGTCTCACAAGCAAAGTCATGTTGGGCTCGACTTCGTTGACGTTAACGTTCTTTTCGTTTCCATCCGCTATGATTCTAGCTTGGTCTGGCATGAACTTTGATAGTTTCTCAACCGTTCGGCGCGCCCTATCCTCAATGTAGCCTTCAAAATACTCGGCGACAGAATAAAGAAACAGTACAGTTGCCGCTTCGAATCGTGCATTTAGGTACAAGGCTCCTAATGCTGCGGCAGCCATTAAAAATTCAACTGAAAATCTTCTTTCAACAAACAGCTCTCTCAGACCCATTATGCCTATGTACGTGGAAGCAAAAAGAACCGAAACATAATACAAAATCGTGCTTAGGGTTGCTTTAACGTTTATAATTGGTATGGTAAAGCCAAGGGGAACTCCTGCAAAGAAAAAATCAAGCAGACCACCTATAACAACAGTTAAGCCTAGTAAAACGGCAAAAGAAATCATTACACGTCTTTTTCCATGTTCTGCTGTTTCTTTTTGCTTTGGCTTTTCTATGCAGGTTTTTTCGTTCAATTTTTAAAACCAATTACTTTAATGTTAATGCTAAACTTGAAAAAAAGCAATTTGGAACTAGAAGCGCAATTTTATGCTTTAACGTTTTTTCACGGCAAACTGCTCATACACAGGGTGTCCCTTAAAACGCAGCGTCGTTTCCGACTTCTCTATCGTTCCGCTTGGCAACCTCATGCAAATAGAATGCACAACTGCGCCTTCAGGAATCAAGCGTACACCATCTAAAAGCTCTCCTTTTGTAACGCCAGAAGCCGCAAACACGAGCTCTTTGCCTTTTGCCAGTTCATCTTGGCTGTAAGTTTTGTCTATATTTACTCCTTCTTTTTTTAGGCGTTCCATTCTTGCCGAGTCGTCTTTTTCTCGCCAAACCTTAACAAGCATTGTTCCGCCAAGGCACTTTACGGCTGTAGCGGCAATTGTGGCTTCTGGACCAGCACCTGCACCTAAAAGCAAGTCAACACCTGATTCTGGAATGCATGAAACAACTGCGCCAGCAATGTCGCCGTCTGGAATAAGTATGATTCTTACGCCGAGTTTTCTTAGGGTTTTCAGCATTTCCGCGTGTCTATCGCGTTCCAGCATGATAACGGTAAAGTTGGATACGGGGACACCTTTTTCGCGGGCTACTGTACACACGATTTCTTCAATGGACATGTCCATGGAAATTTTGCCCATGGAATGGTAGTCTGTGGCAATTTTGAAGTAGTAGCCATCGTCGGGCAAAACTTGGAAGCATCCTGCTGGTGCACACGCCAATGCAGATATCGCGTCTTTTCTGCCTTTGCTGGCGGCCGTGGTTCCGTCAACTGGGTCAATAACGAACTCTACTTTGGGTCCTCCGCCTGTTCCGACTTTTTCTCTATATCCAAATGAAGGTGCATTGTCTTTGGGGCCTTCGCAGCAGATTACTTCGCCTTCAACATCTGTTTGGGCAAGGACTGCTCTTGAATATTGCACGGCGTTTGCGTCGATTAAGTCGCAGTCGCCTTGGCCAATGTGCAAAGCAGCACCTACTGCTCCTGCAACTGTTATTCTTGTTAATGATGGAGCTAATGCTCTTAGAGAAACCAATGTTTATTCCTCCTTCAGCACTGTTAAGAAGTATCTCGTTAACAACTAATTAATATATGTTTTACAATTCAAGCTTTTTACATGAAAACTTTTCCGATGGACCGTTATCATGTTTTTTGGATGCGGTTTTGAAAAAATGAGGCATGACTTGTGAAATCTGCAAAAAAATAAAGGCAACCTGAAACATAATAGGGCTTGGTGCTCATGGAAAAAATTGCGTTGGCATTAACACTCATCTTGGTGCTCTTAGCTTCAGCATTGGCTGGATTAGGGTCTGTTGATGTGGCGTCTGCGAATCCTGACGGCTCATTTCCAACTCTTGCTATGCCTGTGGAATACGTTAATTATACTATCACTCGCGTTGACGGTACCTTGTGGGCTAAGATTGACGGGGACTACCCGATTTACGTGTTGAACCAATCGGATTGCAGTTTTAATGGTGAGTTGCCGATGGTTTACCCGATGCCTCCGGGAACAACCAACATTCACATTTTTTTGAGCGACCAAGAGCTTAGCTGGACTAATTACACTGAAGCGTATCCCGACGCTTTGCATCATACAGCCATTGGCGACTGGTGGATGATTTACAGCGTAGTAAGTCCTGTTTCAGACTATTTTGTGCTTAAAATCCACTATGAACATCCATTGCAAATTGTTAATGGAAGCTACCTGTTCCTCTATGACCTAAACATCAGTCCATACCTGTCACCGCAAAGTAACAACTCCACAGTTTACTTTACGATACGCATGGAAACAAACACCACAAATCTGCACGCTTACACCACGGAAACTGACACAGAATGGAACCCCATAAACTACACAAGCACAAAAGAAGCCTCAGCAGAAGTGGTTGCAATCCAAATGTACTCTGAATACTCCAAGCCATTACTGGGTGATTTAGTGGTGGTTTTTTCTGATGCTGATCAGGTTCCAGAATTTCCAATTTGGGCATTACCAGCGCTTATAATGGCAGTTTTCTTTATAACGTTGCTTTACTTGAAAAGAAAAAGCAATTTTCCAAAGAGTTTGAGCAAAACAGCTAACTTGAGCAATACTTAGGTTTGATGCGCCTCAAGTATTTCTTTATCTTGGTTGTTTGTGATTTGCTGCGAGTCCGACTGGGCGTTTTCTGTAGCTGGGCACTTCGAACTCGAAGAGCGGAGTTTTTTTCAAACTATTCTCTCCAGCATAGGGCTTGGACATGTTTCCATTTAAAACGTTTTCGCTGCTCATGCAATCTTTCCATCATAAATTAAGCGTTAAACCACAATTTACCTGTGGCATCGTAGTTAGTAGAAGCATGGAATGTACTCTCTAACCCTAAACTCAACACCTAACCCGTCGGCAACAGCCTGCACCTTCGCTATGTCTACTTCCGGCATTCTTACCGCCGTAACCTCAACTTGAAGCACAGGCTTGGCTTTTTGTATAAAATCAATCACTGCTCCGTAGGCACCGGCGAAAGTCGGCTTGCAAATCTCCATATAGGTTTCCCTATCGCCAGCGTTCAAGCTGACGCTTACTTTGTCAACGCCAGCCGCCTTCAACTCTGCCGCCACATCCCTGCCTGAATTAAGCGCGTAGCCATGCCCGTTTGTGTTCACGCGGATTCTCAGTGGCCTGCCATAATGTTGCCTGGTCCACCGCGCAACCTCCAACAAAGCATCCAGTCTCTCCGTTGGCTCGCCGAAACCGCAGAAAACCAATTCATCCCAAAATCTCATGTTCAAAACCTCGCCGAGCTCACCCGTAACTTGGGCAATGCTCGGCTCCTCAGATAGTTTAAGATTGAAGCCGCCGACGCCACGCCTGTAGCGTTTGAGGCAGAAAAAGCAGCAATTCGAGCATTGATTGGTTATGTTTAGGTAAAGCTTGTTTTCCATCCAGTAGACGATTTTGGCTTTTTCTTCTTTAGCCATTTTTTTCAGTTCTCGTATAACAAATCAATGTTTCCTTTAAGGAGCATGTTCCTTACTAACTTATCTTTTTGCTACTGAAAACCCAACAGAATCAATGGCTTAAAACATTACATCTCTGCTGTGGCTCATTTCATGGTTCATCTTGATTTTTTGGCTTTGCTTTCCTTTGGGTGAAAAACTCTAACTTATTACATTTCGGACAAGAATAGGCAGTTACTGGAAGCACCTGCCTTGAAATGCCGAAAAAGTCACCAGACTTAAGCATCCAAGGTCCTGTCATTCCATCAATTCTCAAATTCATTTTTATACTGTACATTTCTGAACCGCATGATGAACACTTTTTCTCGCCTTGATACGTGCAACTTACTTCACAATTAGGTTGATAAGGACAAACGTAGCAACAGGCGTTTTTATTATTGTTTTTGCAATCTTCCTGTCTTGCAGCTTTTGCTTCATCGTTTGTAACTATGGCATCGCAGCTTTCTTTTTTAAAATATTCACATTTTAACTGCGTGTTTTTCACTGCTTCGCTCATTTAATAGCTACATTGTTGCTTGAAGGTGATTTAAGATTTGTTCTTATGTACTTGTACTGGTTTTTTTACTTCATCCTAAGGCTGTTAAGAAAGGTTGGGTCTTTTTAGGAGCATGACCAAGTTATGCGCACGTTCGCAGCGGAACGTTATAAGTTGGCAAATGGTTTACCCAATTGCGGTATCTACCTATAGCTAATTTTTGATAAAGGAATTAAATTTGGTAGCGCCAGACTTGTTTATGATATGGGATAGAAAAATAAGAAATGACTATGGCTTTCAAGATAGTGGGAAAGAGTATGTGCGGTTTCTGATTAACATGCAGAGCTGGCTTAAGAAATTGAGCCCAGTTCTTGAGAAAATGCAAGATGAATATGGAAAGCCATGCACGAAGATAATTGATGATTATAACTGGATAAAATGTTGGGCTGATGAGAAAGGCATCGAATTCTTGTAAGCGAAACAATATAGGAGCAGATTTGCTATGAAGAGTGTTTAGATCGTTAATAACACTTTATCCTGTTTGAGAAGTGCGTCTTTGAATTTAGAGAACACTTCAGGTGGGACATTCTGTTCTAGAGGTTTCATTATGTTGTCACGGATTTCCTGTTCTATCTTTTCCATCTCGACAGTTGAGCCCAAACGGTAGATCTCCTGCAATGAATTTTCAATCTTCTCTCTTAATTCTTTAGGCAAAAATGTTTCCTTGCTGATAAAGCGCCAATTCTTCTTTACGTGTCCCAGGTAGAGCCTTGCCTGTTTAGGATTATCCTTTTTATGAAAGATGATTGCTTTACGGAGGACTTTGAAGAATGTCTTTACGCCGCTGCATCTGGTAGCTAAGGCGTAGCGTTCAAAACATGGCGGTCTCTGCTTTAGTCTTCCACTCTGTAAAAGCTCTAGGGCTTGATCTATACTGAGATTCCCTAAATCCCTTCTCCAAAATATAGCATTGAGAGAATCAAATATCTTGTGGCAGTCCCCACAGAGCATTAGCATGTTCTCTTCAGCCCATCGCTTCTCTGCGTCAGGATAATGCCAAACAGTTCTCTTTCTAGTTATCTGCTCAGGCTTAGCCATGTCGCGTCCAGAGAGACGAGCTAACTCCAAGTTCTCAACGGATCCACATGCACGGCACCTATTGCTGTCTCTTTCGAGGATTGCTGGTTTTATGAGTGTATGTAACCGCCGTTCAATGTTCTTTCTTCTGTCCTTAAGCCCCCAAATTATCGAGCGGCGTCTGCATCTTCTCTTCTCCTCAGAAATGAGCGCTTCATCGGTTTGCTTTAACAATTTAATGAGCTTTTTATGTGTAGGCTCAGGACCTTTAGGCATATGAACTTTTGCTGTTTCTTGCTGGATAATGATCTCGTCAATGTGGTTAAGCGTTTCTTCCACGCTATCCTCTTTGTAGATCATTCGGCATTGCCAACGTTTCAGCCGCAAATCAGCGAAACGTTGATGAAAGCCAAGATTGAATTTTACTCGTTCATTGAGTTCGAGCTCTTGATATTGATCTCTTGAATAGACGCATAAAGCCAACTTAAAGCCGAAGTGAGCAAAATTAGGATTACCAGGCAAATCGGGATGAGAAACAAACCCTGATTCCTTCAGTTTCTCTCTTAATTCGGTTTCCGACATGCTCTCGCAACTAAACTAATCGTAAATCGTACGAGGTTATAAAGCTACCTATAATTCCAAAAGGGCATTAGCATACCAGTTCAAAGTAGGCTCTTAGCAAGTTAAACAATCGAGCAGTAAAATTGCATTAAACCTTTCCCTTTAACGGTTGCAGTATTTTATAACAAAAATAGACCCTACTCTCTTTTTAGTCGTAATTTAACTAGCTAAAAAGTACCCTCCCTCCTTCCCTACCTCAATTTAGCTAGAGAAATTCAACAACAAAATTGACGTATCGTATCTTAGAAACCCTGCCAATATAGGACTTGAAGCTGTTTAGCCGCCCGTCATAAGAGACATCAAGATGATGCTGTCGCCATCTTTTAATGGTGTGTTAATGCCTTTTAGTTGGTCCATTAAGACGCCGTTCACCATGGCTACGAAGGTTGATTTCATCTCTTTATGATTCGGGTCGTAAACTTCTTGGGTGAACGGTTTTCCATATTTATCGGCGACTTTGTACAGCACATCTGATAGCAGGGCAGCTTCTTTTAGGTCGAATTCATCTTGGCTTGTTTTTGTAAAGCTTTTGACCAAACTTATGTAATGAACTTTAATTCTCATTTTTCAAACCTTACTATTGCGCTTGTGTATGAAATTAATTGAAGCGTCTCATATCTTTTTTCTTTACTTGACTGTAGTTTTAGCCTGCGACAGGCCAAAAAATCGTTATGCTTCATTATATCTGACGGCAAGCAAAAAGCGCCATTTAAGCGCATGAATTTTCCAAGTTAGAACCCATTAAGTTAATATACTTTTTAACTGACTAATAACTTTAAATTCACTGGAGGAAACGGTTTGTTCGGTTACGCAGGAAGAGTTCTACGCGTTGACTTAACCACAGGCAAAACTCGTGTTGAAAAACTAGACGAGGAAACTGCCCGAAAATACATTGGCGGCATAGGCTTAGGCATGAAACTATGGCTTGCCAATTCAAAAGCAGGTGTTGACGCATTTGATCCTGAAAACCCGCTTGTTCTTGCTCTTGGTCCAGTTTCAGGAACAATGTTTCCCACAGGCGGGAACGGACACGCGTTCATTTCAAAATCACCAGCCACCAACGGTGTCGGAGAAGCAGTAAGCCACGGCACTTTTGGAGCAGAATTAAAAAGAGCTGGATATGATGCTGTTGTTTTAACTGGGAAAGCGGAAAGGCCTGTTTACTTATGGATTGATGATGATTCGGTGCAATTGCTTGATGCTGCAAGCATTTGGGGCAAATCGCCATCTGAAACTGAAGATGCGATTAAGGATGAGGTTGGCGATTACTACGTTCGTGTAGCATCTATCGGTTTAGCTGGTGAAAAACTATCGAAAATAGCCAACATAATTAACGAGAAAACTCGTGCTGCTGGAAGAACAGGTTTAGGAGCGGTTATGGGCTCTAAGAACCTCAAAGCCATCGCTGTCCGAGGCACCCACGACATTGTCGTCGCTAAGCCTGACGAATTTATGGATATGGTGAAAGAATTCCATGAAAGAATGAAGGGACCAGCAGCCCAGAAATACCGAACTTTAGGGACAGCAGAAAACGTCATGATTCAAAACGCTTTGTACTGCATGCCCACACGCAACTACAATAACGCTCATTTTGAGAATGCTGAAAAAGTAAGCGGAGAAGCATTAAACGAACGGTACATCACAAAAATAATCGCTTGCAACTCATGCGCCATGCGATGCGAACACGAAGCAGTAGTTCGCGAAGGACCTTACAAGGGAACTATGGCACGAATGGAATATGATAATTTGTGGGCGTTTGGGCCGAACTGTGGCATAGATAAACTTGACGCAATAATAAAAGCCGCTGAACTCTGCAACTATTACGGACTTGACGCAACAAGCACAGGCGTAACCGTAGGTTTCGTAATGGACTGCCATGAAAACGGCATCCTGTCACACGAGGACCTTGGGGGAATTGATGCTCACTTTGGCAATGCAGAAGCACTCATACAACTCATAGAGAAAATAGGCAAACGAGAAGGAATCGGCGATGTTCTCGCTGACGGCGTAAAAGTAGCCGCAGAAAAAATCGGCAAAGGCTCCGA